>DYEP01000044.1 GCA_020725675.1 Symbiobacterium sp.
AGATGATAACATAAGCGTAGATGAAAGGCCATGAAAATCTTGGCCGCGCCTAACTCCCCAATGAATTGGGTAGAATGCGGCGCGGCGTATCTTCAAAGGGCCTTGCGCAACGCCCATGGAACGCTCTCTTGCAGCTGGCGAAAGTGCATCAACCGCTCAGTAAGCACACCGACGAACGCAAGGGCCCGTACCACACTTTGGTACAGGCCCCTCTGTACGACTGCGCTATATCCTAAAACCTGCCGCGGCTACAGGCTCGTGTCCCATGGGCGGGTAGTACACGTAGGCAGTGTAGTTCCCTGGCCCGAGGCTCGGTAGGTTGAAGAAGTGGTACTTGGCTCCTCCCTTTCCGATAATCTCCGTGCCGCCACTACTTTCATACCTAGGTATGCTCCTTCTGTGCACCTCGTTGCCTGCCGCATCCTTTATGATCACCGAATACGCCTCGTTGCCCGGGAAGTATACCGGTACGTCCTCTTTTGTATCGTTCCTGATCTCAAACACCAGCCTTGCGGTAGCGTTCAGCATCGAACCCGTCCTGTAGCTCAGGGAGTACTTCAAAAGGTGCGAGAGGTTTGCTTTTTTTATGGTAATGTAGGCTGTTGCGACCGGCCGCTTTGCAGACTGGCCCATGAAATACGCGGTGGCCTTGTAGGTGCCGGGCGCCAGGTCGGGCAGCTCAGAAGAGTATGTGCGGGTGTCGCCGTGCACAAGGCTGTCGGTCCACACTGCTTGGGTATACATCTGACCGTCGGACGCCCTCCATACCACGCGGCCGTCTCTTTCCAGAACGAAGTCATGAGTCTTACCCGAAGCAAACCGAAGGGCTTGAGCCCTGCCTGTATTGTTGGATACCACCAGTTCCAACCTTCCTGGTTGTCTGCCCTCCGGCGCCAGGTAAATCAGCGAGTATCCCAGTGCCTTTTCCACTTTGGGCCAATCGATAGTGAACTGCAAGAACGCTACGGGCTCCTCCCTGCTGTCGCCCAGAAAGTATGCGCGCGCTTTGTACGCCCCAGGGGCGAGGTCTGGAAGTTCTGAGGCATAAGTCTTCTTTTCGCCAGGCGCAATCCTTTCCACCCACAGCGCCTGCGTGAATACCTGTCCATCAGATGCCCTCCATACCACGCGACCATCTCTTTCCAAGACGAAATCATGGGTCTGGCCGGAGTTGAACTCTATCGTCTGGACCTTGTTTGTGTTGTTGGTGACTGTCAGTTCGAGCCTATGCCTCTGAGTGTTGTCATCCTTCACGTACCTTGCTTCGTACGAAAGGCTAAAGTCCTTTTCTGCATCCGGAAACCTGATGACTATCACGCGGTGTTGGGCATCCCAGGTAACGTGCGCACCCAGGGATTCTGCGATGAACCTGAGTGGGATATACATCCGCCCGTTCAAGATCACCGCGGGAACATCAAGCCGTACCAGCTGGCCGTTCACCCACGCGCGGCTGTCGCCGGCCCGAATGACGATGTTGGCTCCATCCTTGGTGGCTGTTGCTTCTTTTTTCGTCTGGTCCCATCTGACGGGGGTCTTGAGAGCCTCGAATAATGCCCTCATGGGCACCAGCGTCCGGCCGTCAACGATAATGGGGCTGTCATCCCAGCTGACAACCTTCCCGTCGATGAGAACCGAGATCTGCCTGCTCTGTGCCGGTGCCGCTGCCGCGGGCACTGCAATAGCCACCAAAAGAGCCGTCAGGAATATCAATGATAAGCTTGTTCTCATAACACTGCTCCCTCCAAATCAGAAACTTGTAGCTAGTTTACATAAGTCTCAGACGAGGGAGCAGATGGATTGTTCCGAGTCAGATACTTCCTGTCCTTCCCGAAGCTTTCAGCTCAGCGCGGCGGATAGCGGAAATGAGCTACAATCCGCCATTTAAAAAGGGCGTCTTCTTCTCGGGCCAGCCCTGCATTATGAATCACCAGAGGTCTACCATCCTGTGTTGTTCTTTCCGAGACGATCCCGCAGTGATCGAGGCCGTTTTCAAACACCCAGAACACGATGTCCCCGGGCTCGTAATCTTCATAATCCCCGGATACCTCGATCTCCGTACCATGTCTTCGGAAGAAGGTGATGAGGTTCGGTATCCTCCTGTGATCGATATTCGGGTCAGGCGCTGAAAGCCCCCAGTGCTGAGGATAGCGGTTGAAATAAGCTTTCATATCTTCATTTAGCAGTTCCTGGAGGTCGTACCCCGCGTGCCGCAGCGCCCTGATCACCACGTCCGTACAGGCGCCAACCTCCGGAGGCACATCCCCCATGGGAAAGGCGATCTGCCTGTAGGAAGCATCGTAACGAACTCCTTTCTCCACTTCGTACCTGGCGCCCTCCACAATAGCCTTCGCTAAGTCGTCCGGGAAGTCGCGCACAGGGACGGACTGCAGGTCAGTAGGCGAGAGTACGGGTTGTGTATCCGCCCGTTCTTCCTTCCATAAGGCAGCAGTTGAGATGATTACGAGCATGAGGAGAAGCAATGGCAGGCAACGGCGCAACATATAAACCCCCTCTGATGGTTACACCACAAGATTGTAAGGACCTGCCAGCACGATGGCGGTCCCAGGACTCTTGTTACGGCCATGAGCGTTACTACCGGTGCTTCCCGATCCTCAGGACCCGGCAGCATTGCTCCACGGTGACACATGCCACGAGGTTCGCGGTGATCTCGCCCCAGAACAAGGCCATAAGGAGCATAAAGCGCAGACTGATCATAAGACACATCCAGGAATACTCAATAAAAAGGGGAAGCGGGTTTCCCGCCCGAATCAGCCGGTCCATGTTTCCATTTCAGGTCGGAAAGAACGTATTCCCGCTTCCCAAACTAAAGAGCATCTTCAGTGAAACCTTCGAAGCAATCTAAGGAGGTCTCTGGTCTCTTCCGGCTGTATCAGCCTCTTGTGACAAACCCCACCAGAGCAAACCGAGACCGAGGATTCGCCTCCCTCTTCCCTGGCGACAAGCACTCCCGGTAAGTTTTGACGTCTAACAGCGCGTTCAAGTTCCCTTGTCCGCTCATCTTCTGAAGGTCCGAATATCGTGACATACGCGAGGTCGCTAGCTTTTTTCACCGCCAGTGCATAGCCGGAGGCCATTATTCCTTCTCTCTTGTAGGTATTGGCAAACGCACGCAGCGCCGTTTTTGCTTTTGTGAGATAATCGGCCTCCCCCGTGGCCAGGTACAGGTCAACCAGCACCTCGGCTGCTTCGGCGTTTTCCGTAATGTCAGTATGCCTGAACCTGAGCAGGCCCAGCTGCTCATGCCCGCTTTTTGTATCGGCATACCCGGAATCGGTAAGAAACCTGTCAAATCCACTCACTACGCGTCCGGCCGCTTCCAGGCGCCTGTCATTCCCGGTATGGGCCCACAAAGCCACCAGCGCCAATGCCATTTGAATCTGGTCCGCAAAGAGTCCGAGTATACCGCCTGATTCATCCCTATAATGATAAAAGAGGCCCTGTTCACCCTCTGCCTTCTCGAGCAAGAAATCCAGCGTGGACTCGGCCCTCTGTAATAACCCGGGTAAGACCACAGACGCTTCCAGGTATGCCCTGATCACCATCGCAGTTTTGTCCGTATATACCGTCCTGTCCACAGACGGAGCCTTTCTACCCTTCCTCCTGTCCAAGTCCAAGGAATAGTACTCCTCGTCTGCGTCCTGGCTGCCCCAAAAGCATCCGTCTGGACTAGCGAGAGTGCTTTCCATGTAGCCGACGATCCCATTCACCACATCAAGGAAACTACCGTCACCGGTACTTAAGTACGCTCGGACATATAGTTCGAGCAGTCCTGCGTTATCCTCCAGCATCTTTTCATAATGCGGCACCGACCAGTCCCGCTGCGTAGCGTATCGAAAGAAACCCCCTTCCACCCGGTCGTAGATGCCGCCCTCAGACATCTGTTTCAGCGTGTGAAGAAACGCCTGCCCGTAGGTGTCCCCAGCCCCCCACACCCACATGGTGTTCAGCAGCCTTAATGTATCGATATGGGGGAACTTGGGCTCATTTCCAAAGCCCCCGTACTTTGCGTCGTAAGCGTGAAGCGCCCAGGAAGCCACTTCAAGAGTAATTTCCTGCCCGATCTCCCCTGGCACTCTCTCTTCTTCATCGTACTCGAACTTCAGCAGGTCTCCATGCTCCTTGTAGTAATCGCTCACCCGTTTTAACACATCAACCAGCTGATCGGGCGGTATGTACGTGGCGCCCGTGATCAACTCTCCTGATGGTGTCAAAAACGCAGTGGTAGGCCAGCCCCCCATGTTATACCGCCTGTTGATGTCAGGTCTTTTGTCGGTGTCCACGCGGACCGGTACGTACCGTTCTCTCACTGCGCTTACCACTCGAGGATCAGTGTAAGACGTACGGTCCATTACATGACACCAGTGGCACCACGTGGCTCCTATAGAAAGTAGTACCGGTTTGTTGTATCTCCGTGCTATCTCAAATGCCTTGTCGCTCCAGGGCATCCACTCGATGTGCTCCATATACAAGCCCCCTGTCTACTTCAATCTATGCACATTATGTCCATCACAGCTCCAACTGCAACGGGGGACATCGGGTAGTTCGGCGCCGGGCTAATCTAATGAGTTTTGAATTGGTAATAGTATCTTACCATGATGAGGCCCCCCACAAGGCTGATCAGCGCATGTGTCGCCAGTATCGTTCCAAATGAGGGTGGATTAAAAATCAAGCCACGTACAAGGGGATCGGTGCGCAACAGTGGTATTAGGTAACTGTGAGCAATGAGGCAAAAGATAACCCCGAGTGAGATGGCCTTAAGCACCCAGAAGTCTTTACCGAAGAATATTAGAAAGTGCAGCAGCAGAACACCAAACAGTGATGCGACAGCAAAGTGGGTAATTACTGCACAAATGAAACCTCCGGTTGTCAGGTTCAAGACGTCTTGAGTCACCAGCGTGGCTGCAAGGTGTACGGATGCCATTGGAGTGATACCCAACAGGAATAACACATAGCTGAATACCAATCCCACAGCACCCCCGATGGACCCGGCCAACGAACCAAAGGCTATCCTATCTTTCAACTTGCTTACCTCCCGGAATTACTTAAGTCTAATATTCCCCCAAATACTAGGAGCATCCTAACCCACAAATATGGAAAGACAAAGCGTTCGTGCTCCACGTCATAGGATCGATGACATGGTGCTGCAAGTGGACAACCTACAGGCTGAAGCAAAGATGTCCGGGTGCGTGGGGAAGGCTTCACGCGAATTAGCGAAGGCTGAAGAGTCTTCAGTTGAGGGTCTGGGCACTTGTTTTACAAGACGTGTTGATTTTGAGGCGAAAGCTCTACTGCGGTCAGGGATGGCCGCGTCCGTTGTCTCTCACTAACCTACCGAACACAGGCCATCCGACACTTTTTTGTAAACAGCGAAAGACTACAACTGAGCGACAATCGCCGTCCCTTTAATACTACCTATCAATCATCGAGCAGTACCGCGCCCTGCGCTGCCGATGAAACGAGTTTTCTGTAACGTTTGAGGTAGCCGGTCACCGGGCGGAGAGAGGCCCCCTTCCACGAGCGCCTTCTTCGCTCAAGTTCTTCTTCGCTCACCTCAATTTCAAGTGTTCCCCTGTTAAGGTCGATCCTGATTAGGTCCCCGTCCTTAACAAGACCTATTGGGCCTCCTGCAGCGGCTTCCGGGGAAATGTGACCGATGGAAGCACCCCTGGTCGCACCGGAGAACCGGCCGTCAGTAAGCAGTACCACCTTGTCATCAAGCCCTACTCCGGCCACAGCCGATGTGGCGGACAGCATTTCCCTCATTCCCGGTCCGCCTTTTGGACCTTCGTTCCGTATCACTACCACATCTCCAGGGACGATCCGGCCGGAGAGTATGGCCCGAACTGCGGACTCCTCGTCCTCGAACACTCGGGCCGGCCCTGAGTGCACATACATCTTTGGATCCACTGCACCTTTCTTCACGATGGCCCCATCAGGAGCCAGGTTGCCTTTTAGGACCTTCAGTCCGCCGTCGGGACTATATGGGCGATGAATGGGCCTTATCACATCCTCCCGGACAATGCGGGCTTTACCGATCGCTTCTCCTATGCTCTTGCCAGTGACCGATTTTTGGTCTCCGTCAATCAGCCCCTGTTCATACAACGCTTTCATGACTGCCTGTATGCCGCCTGCAGCATAAAGGTCCTCCATGCGGTGGGACCCGCTCGGGCTAAGCTTTACGATCTGGGGCACTGCCTGGCTTACCTCATCGAAAGTCTGAAGCGTCAACGCCACTCCGACTTCCTTTGCTATAGCGGGGAGATGCAACGCGGTATTAGTAGAACCGCCGATAGCCATATCCACTGCTACTGCATTTCTAAACGCGCGCTCCGTCATGATATCACGGGGCAGCGGTCCGCCCTGGTTCACTATGTTCATCACAGCCATTCCTGCTTCTTTGGCGAGCCGGAGCCTCTCGGAGAACACGGCCGGTATGGTTCCGTTCCCTGGCAATCCCATGCCAAGCGCCTCGGTCAGGCAGTTCATGCTGTTGGCAGTGAACAGCCCTGCGCAAGAACCACAGCCGGGGCAGCCCTTGTCGATCAACTCTTCCAGCTCTTGCTCTGTGATCATACCCTTCTTGAATCTTCCAGCCGCTTCAAAGAGGTTGCTTACATCCACTACCTCGCCCTCATGCCGCCCTGCCAGCATTGGACCGCCGCTCACGACAACTGCAGGCAGGTTCAAGCGGCCTGCGGCCATTAGCATACCGGGGACAATCTTGTCGCAGTTGGTTACCAGCACAAGTGCGTCAAACAGGTGGGCCTCGATCATCACTTCTATGGAGTCGGCGATCAGCTCCCTGCTCGGGAGGGGATAACACATACCCGTGTGTCCCATGGAGATCCCGTCACAAATCCCGATGGTGGAGAACTTCACCGGCATGCCTCCCGCCAACAAGACGCCCTGTCGAACGGCCTCAGCTATCCTATCCAAGTGCATGTGCCCGGGAACGATCTCGTTCTCAGCGCTGACCACGGCGACCATGGGCCGCTTCATTTCTTCGTCCGTATGACCGAGCGCCCGGAACAGCGCCCTGTGCGCGGCTCGGTCCGCACCGTATTTCACCCTGTCGCTTCTCACATCCCCCACTCCTTTCACGACACCCTTATGTCATAAGATTGCTCTATGGTCTTTACAATCTGTGTCAAAACCAGGTTTATTGGAGTAGGTACTCCGTGCGCCTCTCCCTCACGGACGATAGCGCCGTTGATAAAATCAATTTCGGTACGGCGTCCTGCCAGTACGTCTTGCAACATTGACGAACGGTTCTGCGCGGTTTGCCTGCATACAGCTCGCACTTTAGCAACGGGATCATCGTATAGCAGCCGTATTCCCTTTGCCTTGGCCACCTCGACAGCCTCCGATACGGCCAGCGCAAGGATCTGGTCTGAGCCCGGGTATTCTACTAATCTACCATTTTGCACACGCAAAATGGCGGTGAGGGCATTGATACCGATATTGACAAGCAGCTTACTCCACAAAAGACCCAGGATGTTATCAGTGGGCTTGAGCACAATCCCAGAGCTGGTAAATGCTTCGCTCAATGCCTCCAGTCTCGTGGTCATAGCGCCATCCAGTTCTCCCAAGAACGAGTCGCCAACTCCAGCGTGCCGTACCCTGCCTGATCCGAGCATTGTGGCACCCCATGAAGTGACCCCGCCGAGTATCTGGGTCCTCGGAACATGACGTTCAATCGCTTCGATATTTCCCAGGCCGTTCTGGAACGTGATTACCGTAGTATCAGCCCCGAGCATGGGCTTTGCTGCCTCAATTGCGGCCTCTGTATGATACGCCTTGACAAAAATGATGATGACATCTACCTGACCTACCCTGCCCGGATCGGTGACCGCTTTAAGCGGGACAATCCTATCCCCGCTTATACCCTCTATTCTCAGCCCGTCGCGGTTGATGGCCTCGACGTGCTCAGCCCATACGTCTATGCAGGTTACATCGTGCCCATGTTCTGACAGAAAGCCTCCGAACAGAGAGCCCATCGCGCCTGCGCCAACCACTGCAACCTTCACCAAGAACCGCCTCCCCGTAGTCGGACCATGCCCGGCTGTCTGCAAAATGACAAGTCAAGTAAGCTTTACCTGCTGTCTCCTGCAAGCCCTTGTGTTAGTCTTTTCTGTTTCTACATTCGCAGTTGATCATCCTGTTCATGCCCCAAAAATGCACAAAACCCGCCCGGCTAACCAGGCGGGGTGCAGCCAGAAATCAATAGTTTTCGCAGTACAGTTCAAAAAACGCCCTGGGATGCCGGCATGTGGGACATTGCTCGGGCGCTTCGTTGCCTATGTGAATGTAGCCACAGTTCCTGCAATGCCATTTTACGCTCTCCGGACGCTTGAAAACCCTTCCTTCATCCAGGTTTTTAAGTAGCGAACGGTAACGCTTCTCGTGCTCGGCTTCAACAGCCGCCACGTGTGCAAAGAAACTGGCGATCTCTGAAAAACCTTCCTCTTTGGCCGTCTGTTCGAACTCTTTGTACATTGAAGTCCACTCGTAATGCTCTCCGCCTGCAGCAGCCTCCAAGTTGGCCCGGGTGTCGCCGATCGCGTTAAGAAACTTCATTGCCATTTTGGCGTGTTCCTTTTCGTTGTCAGCGGTTTCCTGAAAGATCGCAGCGATCTGCTCAAACCCCTCTCTCTTCGCCACGCTGGAGAAAAACGTATACTTGTTCCTCGCCTCCGACTCTCCTGTAAACGCCGCCCAGAGGTTCTTCTCCGTCTTACTGCCTTTTAGGTTCATGGGTAAACCTCCCTGCTCGTGGTAGAATATTGGTCATTTCCCTTGTAATTCTATCCAACTGTAGTTGTTCCTCCTTGAACGACAGTTCATCCATGCACTTCGTTTTGTTACACTTATCTAAACAAAAGCCCATGTAGATATACAGTTTATCCACATTATGTTATTATGAAAGCACACAGTGTGGCCTTCGTTACTAAACAGTAGGGCCTCATTTTCAGGATCAGGAAAGGAGAGCAACTATGAGGCGTAGCCTGGCGTACATAGTGGTTGTGTTGATGCTTACTTGGGTACTGCCCGCACCTTTGGCCCATGCGCAGCATGACCCGTATGGCATCTCGGACGTGAAAGGACACTGGGCAGAATCCACGATCTACAGCATGTACTACAGCGGAGTGATCGACGTCGGGACAGACCTTAAGTTCCGTCCTGACGAACCCATAACAAGGCTTGATTTCACCGTGTTTACTGCCAGAACACTGGAGCTTTCTTCTTCAGACGAAGAGCCCGCGTTTTCGGACTGGTCCGAAGTACCCGAGGCGTTCAGAGGATACGTCGCCGCAGCAGTTCGGGAGGGCCTTATCAGAGGTTATCCTGACGGTACGTTCAAACCCGGCGGACATATCACCCGGGCTGAGATGGGCGTGATCTTCGGCCGTGCAGCCATAAAACTCGGCGGAAAAGCGGAAGCCAGATACATCCACACCTTCGAAGACGGCGATGAAATCCCCGCATGGGCCATGGACGCTATGGCAGCAGTGCGGGCAAGGATCATCCTTGGCAAACCAGGCGTGGCACGCGTAAGATTTGCACCAAACGACACCACCACCCGCGCAGAGGCTGTTACCATGCTCCAAAGGCTCATGGAGTTCAGAGCAGAGAGGATCCCGCAGACAACTCCTTCGCAGACTGCGCCTCCTCGTTTCCGGGGTCCGGTGCTCTCCGCATACTACGTAAACCATGATGACGCCTACGCGTCACTCGTATCCTACGGGACCACCCTCAGCATGGTGATATATGTTTCCTATACCATAGGCACAGACGGCAAGCTCCACGGGTATGACAGCCCCAGAACCCTCTCCTGGGCACGCGAGAACAACGTGCCGCTCCTTGCTATGTTCGCCAACCACAACTTGGAACAGAATTCGGCCTTCCTGAATAACACCAACGCTCAGGCACAGGCGATAGCTGAGATGAAGGAGTTGATGAAGAGGGGCTACAGCGGAGTTAATCTCGATTTTGAATATGTGCCTGCACAAGACAGATCGAGAATGACCGCCTTCGTCCAGCAGCTTGCGGCTGAACTCCGACCCCTCGGGTACCTGGTGACTATATCTGTGCCCGCGAAAACCCGCGAGAACCTTGAAAGCAACTGGGTGGGCGCGTTTGACTACGCTGCCATCGGAAAAGCCGTGGACTATGTCGCCATAATGACATATGACCAGCACTGGAGAGGAGGTCCGCCCGGTCCCATTGCGTCGGTCTCCTGGGTAGAATCGGTGTTAAGATACGCGACAGGAGAGATTCCTGCAGGAAAGATTCTGCTCGGCATCCCGTCCTACGGCTATGTATGGAGGTCCGATAACACCGGCAACATCTCCATAGCTGCAAAGAACGCCCCGTTGCTCGCTCAGGAGAAGGGTGCCACCGTCATTTTTGACGAGACCGTGGGAGAGAACACCTTCTCCTACGTGGAGGGAGGTATCAAAAGGACTTCCTATTATCCTGACCACAGAAGCCTCGCGCTAAAGCTCGACCTGGTCACCAAGTACGGGCTGGGCGGCACCGCGATGTGGCGAATAGGGTATGAAACATCTGAGTGGTGGACAGTAAAACAGGAGTTCTTGGCTAAAAAGAAGTAACCAAAGAACGCACGCCATCCCGTGGGATCTCCTGGGTTGGTGTGCCTTTCTGATGCAAGGGGGTGTGTGTTTGAGGAGATACATTTCACTTCTGCTAACATCGATGCT
The DNA here is from genome assembly GCA_020725675.1 of Symbiobacterium sp. Classification (GTDB taxonomy): domain Bacteria; phylum Bacillota; class Sulfobacillia; order DUSP01; family DYEP01; genus DYEP01. The sequence goes on from DYEP01000044.1 coordinate 10,743, forward strand.
CTTGTTCTGGTTCGTCCAAGCAGGCAGTGCCGCATCTGGAGATCATGAAACTCCGCTGGGCGAACCAGACCTGTACCGCGCCGTCATTTTGAAAATTGAAAAAGCCGAGGATGACATGGTCACCACCGCTTGGGCCAGAGGCGGAAAGCTAACTGTGCTGGTCAGGATAGCAGAAGGCCCTTACAAAGGCCAGGAGATGAGTATAGACCACTACCTGACCGGTAATCCCGCATATGACTTGAACTTGAAACCTGGGGACAGGGTGTTCGTAGGTCTGGAAGCCATAGCAGGCTACGTAGTAGACTCGTTCATCGCAGAACATGTGAGGGATAACTACCTGTACCTCCTCGCCCTCTTGTTCGTCGCCTCACTCGTCCTTGTGGGAGGAGTCAAGGGCGCCAAAGCTGCCATTGTGCTGGTGCTTACCGGACTGGCAGTGGTATTTATCATGGTGCCGCTTCTCTTAGGTGGCACCAGCCCGGTACTCGCTTCGTTGTTGGTAAGTGCGCTGGTGGTATGCATCGGACTTTTGTTCATCTCGGGCCCTAATTTGAAAACTGCCGCTGCGATCACAGGTACGGTTGCCGGAGTGATTGTAGCAGGGGTGGTCGCCGTTTTTTTTGGTACCCTCTCTAACCTGATCGGAATGAACAGCCACGAAGCCCAGCTCCTGTACTTCGTGCCCCATCTCAAGATCGATTTCAGGGGACTTCTGTTCTCAGGCATGATCCTGGGATCGCTGGGCGCAGTGATGGACGTGGGCATGTCCATATCATCGGCCGTATGGGAAGTGAAAGCCGTAAAACCTGACGCCACCTTAGGCCATCTCGTGCGCTCCGGCATGAACGTGGGTCGTGACGTGCTTGGAACCATGTCCAATACGCTCATTCTGGCATACGCAGGAGGAGCATTGCCCCTCATACTGCTTTCGGCGGCATACAATACTCCGCTTCAGAAACTCATAAACCTTGACGTCATCGCAACTGAGGTTGTACGCGCGCTCGCCGGCAGCATCGGTTTGGTATTCTGCGTGCCTGCTACTGCCCTTGCTTCGGGCTACCTGTACAGCAGGGTACACCAAACAGGCAGTAAGTGAATTACGGAGCCCAGGCAGCGCTCTATCTACGAATATCCAAGATGTCCGCCTTGCAATGAGGACAGGCGTACACAAAGTGCGATCTCAGCCTTACCTGTTTCTCAAGGCGCTCCGCTTCTTTCCTTGTGAGAAAGCGCTTGAACTGAAGTTTTTCACTGCCGAGCGGGCCGCCGCACCTGGGACAGCGCGGCCCTCTTCTGACCAGAGACAACAGGCGCGTAATCAGGGGATTCAATCAGTACACCTCCACAAATTGCCAGCACCACCATACCACTTGCTGGGTCCGCACGCAGGCGCCACAGCTATAGTACCTTCATAACCGATGTGCTGGGCCCTCCTGGCAAAGGTGCGTAGCGCGAGCTCTGGTGTGTTGCAGTCCAGGGAAAGATGGGCCAGTAGCAATGATCTCAGCCGTTCAGAAGCGACGTATGCAAAGAATTCGGCAGCCTGGTCGTTTGAGAGGTGTCCCAGGTCCCCTAGTACACGCTGTATCACATGCCAGGGTCTGCCCGACGCCAGCTGCATCTTAGGGTCGTGATTACTCTCAAGGATCATATAATCTACGTCGCGCACTGCTTGAACCACGTCCTGAGTGATGCACCCAAGATCGGTCACGATCGCAAGTTTCTCGCCCCCAGCTTCCACCACAAAACCTACCGGTTCAACAGCATCATGGCTCTTCCGGAAACAGCTCACCGAAAAGGGTCCCAGACTTACAGGTGCCTGGTCCTCGATCACATGCCGGGTGAGGTGGTGATCAAGGCTAGCCCACGTGCCACGAGAAGCATAGAACCTTTCAAGACCAAACTTCTTGTGAAACTGCAGTCGAAGGGTGCGACAGTGGTCAGAGTGCTCATGGCTGATAAATACTCCGAGAATGTGCCCAGCGCTCACGTTGCATGCCGAGAACCCTTCCTTCAGAGTTCTTGCGGTGGTGCCGTACTCAATTAATACATAACTGCCCGCATGTTCCACCAGGTAAGCGTTGCCCCATGTGCTGCAGCTGGACAATGAACAAAACCGCATGGCGCTCCTCCAACATAGAAATTGGTACACATGTACTTCGCTCCCTGGTCTTTCATCTCCTTGCACTCATTTGCCAAAGCAGGCAAAACTGCAGGATATTGCTATATCAGAGAGAATTTCAAATAGCGGGAGGGATTTGGTTGAAGCGTTTTGGACGCCGCTTCAAGAGGTGGCATGTGGCCTCCCTCGCAATAGCCATGCTGATACTTGTGATCAGGCTGCTTTTAAACATTGGGTCTGCCACTGCTCCGCCCTCTGAAACATGGGGCAGGCACATTGCGTTGGGAATGTCCCAGTCTGCATACAGCGTGGCCATTTGCGCAGATGACAAAGGGTTGTTCATCGTCTGGCCAAAAGAAGCAGGACTTTTGTATGCAGTAACAGATACCAACGGAAGCCTGATTAATACAGGTGCACTCCCCATCGCTACCAGAAAGCCTTGGGTGATGAAGGCTTCAAGGAGCAGCGAGGGCATACACTTGTTATGGATAGACCAGCCCGGCGATGCGCTGTTTTGGGTACTGCTTGACAGCAACGGGGAAATAGTGAACGGACCCGCACCCCTGGATGTAGGTGTCTGGAGTTTCTCTCTCACCGGAAACGTATTGGTATATGCGAAAGATCACATGCTGTACGCGTTCGAACTGAGCGCAGAGGGTCCGAAGGACAGGGGCACCCCTCTGAAACTGCCCCAACTCAGATCCTATGATGTGCGGTTGGATGCATCCGGCAACCTGCACGTTGTTGCTATGAGCATGCCTGAATCCAGGAGACCGCGTCTTTTGTATCTGCGTATGGATGCCCAGGGGATATGGGAGAAAGAAGTAGTGCTTCACTCACAGTACGTGCCTTCCACATCCAGCCTAGGTCCTGTGAGTCTCGGCATAGATACTACCATGGCGTACGTGTTTTGGAACGTCGAAAGCATAACCAGCGGCGACATCAGCGGTTCAAGGCGTTTGACCGAGGTAGATTCGCTGCTATTTCCGCTGTCAAGTCCCGGCGATGTACTCGTACGCAAGCTACGCCTGCGCACCGGCCCGCTAAACGGGTACGCAGGTTATGTGGCGGATGCGTCACCGAGCGATGGGCAACAAGAATACCTGGACGTGGCAGTGTCAGCCCTGGTCCAGGATTCCATGAGAAAAAAGTCTGTTGAGGTGCTGTCACTCAGGTTCCGTCAGGGCGAGCTAGTCTCTCAAGACAGAGTGAGCAGGACCCGGAATGCGTCGATGAAGCCGGTGGGGATTGAGTGGAACGGTACAAGGTTCATCGCCTGGTGTGACGTGGAAGGCCGTGGCACGTACGCGGTGCGGCTAAGCTCCGATAACGAGGTGTTCCTGAAGCATTCAGGAGGACTTAAGTCCGAGTATGCGTTAGGTGCCCTGATCAATACCTTCCAGGATATCATAGCCGCGGCTACACTAACATTTGTGGCGTTGTTTTGGCTTATCCCTTCCTATTTCGTCATCATGGCAATGACCGTCTTTGCCATTGGATACACCGAGAGAAGACCGTGGATTGTATTTTCGCTAGGGGCCGCGCTCAGCGTAGCGTCAAAAACCATGTACCTTACAAGAGCGCTGTACAAGCCCGCGCTCATCCATATCATGCCGGCATGGATGGGGTCGGTATACGCAGGGATCTTGTTGTGCCTTTTGTTCTCCGCGGTCAGCGGGGGGATTGTCTACCTTTATACAAGAGAGACGCGCCACAGAGCGGCCATTCCCCTCTTTTCTGTGTTCGCGCTCACAGACTCTGCCTTCAGCCTCCTCTTTTTCGCAGGGTACCTGTTCATTTGAACTCTCCTTGAGAGGTGTTGGCGGGGTTTGAGGTTGCGCACGGAACACCAACCAAACACTTGCCGCACACATCCGCCAAACCGACGCTTGAGTAAGAAGCCGCATTGAGCAGACACATCTCGTAGCACCTGTGTCGGTCGTACTGGTTTATCTGAAGCGCGCCGTTTACACACCTTGCGACACATCTTGCACACCTTGAGTCGAGTTTGAACAGACAGAACTCCCGTTTGGGCCGTTTGGTAGGTTCCACTTCCAAATCTGTAATAAGAGTGCCGATCCTGCCGCAGCACCCGCCATCCGTGATCAACATGTTATTCAGCCCAAATCTTCCCAAACCCGCGATATAGGCAACGTGCCGGTGGGACCAGTCACTCATCAGTTTATCAGGATCGAAATTGTGTGTAGCAGGGAGAATGACAGTACGATATCCTGCATCGCAGAGCAGTTTCTGAAGGCTTGCGTTCAAATCGAATATGAGCTGGTTGGTCTCGATGTACGCTATCGCCCATTCGCGAGAGCACTCCCTGCCTGGGACGTTGCTTTTGGAAACGGTATCGACAAAAGGCAGAAAGTAAGCGATTACTGTCTTTGCCCCGGGCAGAAAGTCTCCGGGTAGGGCGTGGCTTGGGCTAACGACCTTCCTCAAGCTCAAGAACAGCTCATCGTCCGCAGCAGCATAAGCGATGAGCGGTTTCTTCCACACTGTCTCACTGCCTGCCTTTTGTGGATATTCGGCTACAAACCGAATGATCAGCTTTTCAATATCGTCACGCATCCAGTCCCCTCCTTCCTGCCCGCAACCGGAATTTCTAGCCCATGTCCCGAATGGCCAGCCAGTCGGCCGCGTGGGTACGGGCTCTGCTCTGCGCACGGAGGTCTTCCAGGTGCTCAAATGCGCCGGGTTTCCCCCAATCCACGATTCTCAGTAATAATCAGGGCAACCCTTTCCAGGTTCTGTTTGCCAAGGTGGTTATCTCTGGCACAGCGATTGCGGAGTGGTGGCCGTGCAGAGGGTTCTCCTGGTCTATTATGAACCCCGCTGCAGGCGTAAGGCAGATTTTCCTGCACCTCCCTGTGGATATCCCGCAGTCACTATTCATAGCCTCGCAAAGCAACTTTACTGTACCGCGGGTGCCGCAGTACGTCAACCAGAACCTGCGCTTGTTGAGCGCCCAAATAACGATAACACGATGAAAGAGCAGGAAAATCCTTAGCCGCGCCTGACTCTCCCCAATTAATGGGGAACAATGCGGCGCGGCGTATCTTGGTAACCTTCACATTCCGGCTCGTGCCGTGAAAGACGATGCGCAGAACAACAATGTTCTGTCGGACGCTATGAGCGCTTCTTTTCGGCCGCCCAGGCGCACTTCGCCAAGGATCAGGCTTGTCAGCGCGCCTGCCTGGCGGGTGTTGCCTACGAGGGTGTAACCTACCAGGCGGTCGCCTTCAAAGACCAGTTTGCGGTAATGGTTCCTGGCCGCATCTTGCCACGCGTGTACCTCGTAACGGTCGCCTTGAGCCCGGCTCAGGCCTGCAGTGATGGCGGACAAACCGAAGAAGTCGAGCGAGTTCATGGCGATGGAACCACGGTACGTCCTCTGCTGCCCCACCATGTTGAAGCCAGCCAGCTCGCCCTGAGCGGTGGCATTGGGCCAAACGGCGTTGATGGTGGGTTGTTTGAGCAACAGGTCATGGGCCTCAGCCACGTCTCCAGCGGCGTAAACCCCCGTTACGCTGCTCTCCAGGTGTTCGTTCACCAAGATGCCACGGTTAATTTTTACCGGGGTGTCCCGGAGGAAGTCGATGCTGGGTGCGACTCCTTTCCCCACTACCACAAGGCATGCGGGTAACCGGGCACCGCTTGTACATACCACGCCGGTTACCTCGCCTCCTGAACTGACTACTTCGGCCACGTCCTGTCGGAGGAGAAAGCGCATCCCGTTCTTTTCCAGATGTCGCTGCAATATCCCCGCGGCCGCCTGGTCCAGCACCTGGGAGAGGATATGGGAAGAACTGACCACCACGGTGACCTGCAACCCGCGTTCAAGCAGACTGGAGGCGGCCTTGAGGCTGACCAACCCGCCCCCGATCACCACCGCCGGGGCGCCTGGAACGGCCCGGCTGCTGATGTCACGGGCGTCGCGTAAGGTCCGTAACCCATGTACGCCTCTTGCTCTGATGCCGGGGACGTCGGGGATCACCGGCCTGGCTCCTGAGGCTACCAACAACCTGTCGTAATCCACGGTTTTCCTCCCTGAGCAGTATACTCTCGCGGCCCTGGTGTCCACGCCCTCCACACGGCAGCTGTAACACACATCTATCCTGTGTCTATAGTAGAAGTCAGGGGACCGAAGCGCCATTTCTTCCTCTGTAACCCGTCCGGCGATGAAATATGAGGTTAGACAACGGGAATATGCTGGAACGTCCTCATCCGTAAGGATGATGATAGTATCAGCCGGGCGGGTGCGTCGGATGGCTTCCGCGGCGAACACCCCCGCCGCACTATTGCCGATGATCACATGCCGCATATCAACGCCCCCTACAGGTCCAGCTTGCGGCGTTGGGCCCTCAGATGGGCAATGATACCATCGGCGGCTCTGTGCGGGTCGGTTTCCACGTAGAACTTCCCGCCAACTAACCCCTCAAGATCGGCGGTCAGCAGCTTCACTACCTGGGCGCTGCCTAGCACCGGCGGCACTACCCCAAGGTGAGTAAAGATCCCCAGGGCTACTGCCCAGGTTCCGATGGAAAGTGCCTTTTCGTGCTGTAGCTCGGGCGCTGAAGCGGCCACCGGTAGGTCCTTCACCGGCACTTTTAGATAGGCTGCCAGCGCGGAGACCAGGTCCGCCACCCGGGAGTTGTCCACACAACTGCCCATGTGCAGTACAGGGGGCAGCGGGCCGCCCAGCCCTGCAGCTTGGCCTACGGCGGAGAGCACCGCTCGCAGACCAGGACCGGCGTAATTGGCAGCCTCTGGCGTCATTAGACCGGCTTTGGCTAGGGCGTGTGCGGAACAACCAGTAGTTACCACCAGCACGTTTTCTTTTATGAGCGCCTTTACCAATTCCACGTGGGCACGGTCTTGAACTACCTTCGTGTTGTTGCATCCCACTGTAGCCACCGCTCCGAGGATATTGCCAACGGCAATATTATCTACCAAAGGCTTCAGGGGGTCCTCAGCGTTCACAGCCCTTAGCGCGCCCAGGATCGCCTCCACGCTGAACCCGCCCCACATCTTGCTCTTTGCCTGAGGAATGGCTATCTTGGCCGGGTCGCGCCGGCGGTAGGCCTCAAGCGCAATGCGTACGATCCTCTCCGCATCCGCATCCGCCGTCGCCAGGGTGAAGGGTACGTGTTCGGCTCCAGGCATCTTCACGATGGGCATAGTAGTGATTATTTTAGTATGGTAGCAGGCTGCTACATTGGCAAGGGAAGGCATAATGCACTGGACGTCTACCACCATGGCATCGACTGCCCCGGTGACGATGGCCAGTTCCTGGTTTAAGAAACTGCCGGCGGGAGGGACACCGCGGCGCAAGGAAGAGGCCAGGGCGGCTGGTGCACATGGCATTCAAGTTGCGGGTATCTGTTGTACCGGTAATGAGGTATCACAGCTTCCCATGTGGATCACGCCTTCGATGCTGTGGAAGCGCTCTACCAGGCCGCTTCCGGGAAGATACCCTATGAAATCAAGGATGAAGCCAAACTGGCTGCTGTGGCGCGGAAGCTGGGCTTGCGGATCGAAGGTAAGGACAAGCATGTTAACCTCTCGGCCCACTCGGCCACCTTTTCGGACAGGAGCGGTACGTGGCCGTGGACCACGATGTTCACATGGTCTTCTTTCAATACCCCGATGTTTGCTTCGGTCTCCACCGGCATTGGCGTACCGAAAAGAATATCTTGAATGTCGGTGGCCAGGTGCAATCCGCCGTACCCGTCCGCCAAACCTAACTTTGCAGCTGTCAATAGCAAGTTGACCGGGTCAGCGTCCATCCCCATGGCAGTTTGGTGGATGGCTTCGCGTATCTCACGGTCGGGGTTACGAGGAAGAATGCCAAGTTTTTCCCATACCTCTACCCGCTCCGCCGGCGCAGTGGCAAAAAGCCAGCGCATAGGTGTACGGGTATGATTGGAAAAATCACTAAAGGCTACTTCTGCAACCTCTCGTGCCAGCTTACTGTGCTGCCGCAACTGCGTTCAGGGACCCTGTCGGATTAACCCCTTCGGAGAACCTCAAGAAGGCATCTGCGGCGCTACCGCTGATCTAATCGTCGCTCGCAATTCCCAGTTGTCCGAATCCGCACTGCGGCTTCTGAGCTTCGTACCTATCCCACACTGTACTTACCCCGTCCACCTGGGCTTTTGGCAACAGCGCCCTCGCAGAAGGGTCGATGGTCACCTTTTCCCACTTTTTCATGCGGACACCTCCTCACAGGTAAACCTTTGTAGGAATGCTTGTCGCTTTTGTTTACTGTATCCTTCCACTTCCTGACAGGTGATGGCCCCAGTGGGACAAGCCTCTACGCAGGCCGGTTCTGTCCGGTCCGGGCACCGGTCGCACTTTAAGGCCACCCTGCGAGAGCTATCCTGGACGATAGCTCCAAAGGGACAAACCATTACACACATCCAACATCCTACACATTTTTGAGCATCCTGTACAACCAAGCCCTGTGTGGGGTCCTGAGTGAGTGCCCCGGTCATGCATGCTTTGATACATTGAGGCTCGCTGCAGTGGCGGCATTGGATTGGGAAATTGGTTTCCCCGCTTCTTTCTACCGCTATCCGCGACCTGGGAGACACCACCTCAGCTACCGCATCAAACAGGTTCTTGGAGCTAGAGTGTGCCACAGCACAGGCGAGCTCGCAGGACCGGCATCCCAGGCATTTGTCCGGGTCGATCAGAACTTGCTGCATTACTCTTCCCCCCTTCCATGCTAATAGGTGACAGCCTCCCCTCACTAGCGAATGATTCGTAAACGATGTGTCGGCACGGCTCCTTTGCCCATTGGCGGTCAGCAGATTGCTCCCACGTTTACGGATACCTCGATTCTACACTAATCTTGGAGCGCTGTAAGTCATTTGCATGACAATTTCAAAAAAAGAGCGACTGGCCGTTGACCTAATGAATACAAACCGGGGTTTTCCCCGGTCATGTGGCAAGTTCCTCCAGCCGGTCGTAGTCTTTAATAATTATGTACTTCCTGTTGATCAAAATGATGCCATCCTGCTCAAAGCGACGCAGTGTAGAAGTGACTGTTTGGCGGGAGCTACCGATCAAGTTTGCAACGTCTTCGTGAGTGAGCGGAAGGGGGATTACTATGCCATTCGGCCCCTGCTTGCCCCATTCCGCTGCCTGCCGCAGCAAAAACCGCGCAAGGCGAGAGGATACTCCGCGGAAGACCAGGTTTTGGATGGCATTATTCGTTTCACGCAAGATGCCGCCCAGGATCCGGATGAGCCTGAGTGGCAGTTGGGGATTTTCTATGAGCATACGACGGAAATCCGCCATGCTGACCTGCCAAATCTCCGTATCTTCCAGTGCCGTCACGGTTCCTTCTGAATGTCGACTGTACATCTCCCCTGGACCCAGGATGATCACTGTGACATCCTCCCCTCACTAAAGTGAGAGGCATCCATC
>DYEP01000045.1 GCA_020725675.1 Symbiobacterium sp.
GTACCTCATTGAGGAGCCGATGGCTGCAGCAATCGGTGCGGGCTTGCCTGTACACGAGCCTACGGGGAACATGATTGTGGATATTGGAGGCGGCACTACCGAGGTGGCTATCATTTCGCTCGGGGGCATTGTTACATGCCGCTCCATTAGGATTGCCAGCGACGAAATGGACGAAGCCATTATGAACTATGTCAAGAGGACTTACAACTTGATGATAGGCGAAAGGACTGCAGAAGAGGTAAAGATTACCCTGGGGTCAGCGTACCCGGACCGTGACGAAGAAGAGATCGAGGTGCGGGGCAGGGATCTTGTGACTGGCCTCCCCAAGACGTTACAACTGACGGGCGGGGAGATCAGAGAAGCTCTCAGAGACCCCGTGGCTGCGATATTGGATGCTATCAAGATCACGCTTGAGAAGACGCCTCCTGAGCTGGCAGCGGACATCATGGATAGAGGGATAGTGATGACTGGCGGAGGTTCGATGCTAAGGGGATTTGACAGGTTGGTCAGCGAGGAGACGGGCATGCCCGTTCATCTGTCCGAAGAACCGCTCTTGTGCGTTGCACGAGGAACCGGGAAGGTTCTTGAGGAACTGGATACACTAAAGCGCATACTGGTCTCTCCGAAACGAGTTGCTTGAAAGGCTCAAAGGGCGTGAAAGTCTGTGAACCACCTTCATAAACATAGGAGGACCGTAGGGGCTCTGGTCGGCGTCATTCTTATTGTGTTCCTGGTGTCGGTTACAGCGCGAGAGAGGGAAAGGCTGTCGGTACTGGAGCGGATGATCGCCGACGCAGTGGCTCCACTTCAGAGTGGGGCCTCTCGCATCGCGACTGGTGTAATCTCAGTCATAGATACGTTGGTAGAAGTCAAGATGCTAAAGGACGAGAATGCTTATTTGCACAATGAGATCGAGCGCATGAAGCAGGTTCTCAATGAGATGGATGAGCTTAGAAGTGAAAATGAAAGGCTAAGGGAGTTGCTCGGTTTTGTAAGGCGGTCGGAGATACCCTTTGTGCCGGCTCAGGTTATCGGGAGGAGTCCTACGCACTGGTACAGCTCCATCGTTATAGATAAAGGCTCAAATGACGGCATTGAAAAGCACATGCCGGTCGTAACTGCTGCAGGACTGGTGGGGAGAGTGGTCCGGGTATCGGCCCGGACTTCTACAGTTATGCTCATTACAAACCACGAGTCCAGCGTAGGGGTGTTAGTGCAACCGTCCAGGGACGCGGGTCTGGTAACGGGGCGTGTGGGGACAGGCACTACTTTAACGCTCAGGCTATTTTCCAGGGACGGCCATGTGCAAGTTGGAGATTCTATCGTTACTTCTGGATTCGGCTCGTTCTTTCCCGGAGGGATATTCGTGGGTACGGTTATCTCCACAGGTATGGAAGAACAGGGTCTGGTGATCTCTGCGAGTGTCAAACCAGAGGTGAATTTCGATCGCCTCGAAGAAGTCCTGGTGCTACTGTACCAGGCTGACGGGGGTGCTAATCCGTGAACTACAAGCACCTGCTGATATCTGTCGCTAGTCTGTCCGGCATTCTTGTCCTTCAGGTTTCGGTTGTACCACTGCTGGCTATAAACCGTGTATTCCCTGACTTCATGTACCTTGCTGCTGTGTCATCGTCATTGGCAAAGAACGGGGCGTGGGGGGCACAGGTCGGATTTATCGCCGGATTCCTTTCAGACCTAATCTCAGGGCGATATGTAGGTGTGCGGGGTGTATGCTTTGCCCTTGGAGCGTATCTGGCCGGCATTATCACAGCGAAAGTGTATCGCTTTCATTTTCTGTCGGTTATCGCAGTCACGTTCTTGACTTACATACTTGTAGAAACGGTATACCTTTCATTGATAGCGATATTTGGATCCACGATAAACCCCAAAGAGGTGCTCTTTTCAGTTATCATTCCGGCTGCTGCCTACAACGGAATACTTCAGCCCGCAGTACATGTGTTGCACCGGCGGCTGAGAGCTGAAGGCGACTTGATGGAGTTTGACGAAGGGCAGGAAACGGTGTGATGGAAAAGGAAAGGGAACTCCGTTTCACCTTCTACTCTTTGATTGTGGTGGCGCTGTTTGTTGTACTCATGGTTAGGCTCGGTTACCTTCAATTGGTACACGGAGCCGAACTTAGGAGATTGGCAGAAGGCAATCTCATCCGTGTTCAGGTCATTCCTGCCCCTCGCGGAGTAATTTATGATAGGTACGGCAGGATACTTGCAGACACGCGCCCGGCGTTCACTGTCTCCGTACTCCGCATGGGAAAGAACATCCCATCTGAAGAGACGCTTTTGATGCTGGCTGACATCCTCGGGATGAAGGTTCAAGATCTGAAGGACAAGATAAAGTCCTCTACACTACCTCTTTATGAACCTATACGCATAAAGCGCGACATTCCCCTGGAGATGTGGATAAGGCTTGAAGAGAAAAGATACGAAATGCCAGGCGTGATCGTTGAGATCGAGCCTATCCGGTACTATCCATACCAGGGGGTGGCGGGGCATGTCCTTGGGTACTTGCGCGAAATAGATACTGCAGGTCTGCGCGCGCTGGCTGACCAGGGGTATCGTCTGGGTGATATGGTAGGTAAGACAGGCGTTGAAGCGCTCTTTGACAGGGAATTGCACGGAGTACACGGAGGCCGGCAAATTGAAGTGGACGCAAAAGGGCGGCTGATCAAGACTCTGCCCCAGGTGGACGCGATTCCCGGCGATAATATCGTACTCACTATTGATGTGGAGCTGCAGCGGGTTGCAGAACAGGAACTCAGGAATATGATGCGAAAGCTGAGGGAAGACCCTGCGAAGCCATTCAAGAATGCAAAGGCAGGGGCAATTGTTGCGCTGGATGTTAGAACTGGGGAGATACTGGCTATGGTGTCAGAGCCTGGCTTCAACCCCTCTGTTTTTGCCGGAGAATTGCCGCTTGATATTTGGAGATCGCTTGAAGAAGATCCTTTAAAGCCTCTTACAAACAGGGCAATAACAGGCGAGTATGCACCGGGCTCCACTTTTAAGATGATTACAGCCATCGCTGCGCTTGAGACGGGAAAAACGACATCTTCTGAAATGTTCGTGGATCCAGGAGTCTACTGGCGCATAATGCCGAAGAAATGCTGGAAAGAGGGCGGTCACGGGTTGGTCAACCTGGAGACCGCCATCGCGGTGTCATGCAATGTGGTGTTTTATGAGCTGGGATACAGGACCGGGATCACTGCCATAGCGAAGTACGCGCAGCAGTTTGGTTTGGGTAGCGCAACCGGCATCAACTTTTTCCCCAGGGAAAAGACTGGACTTGTACCTTCCGCCGAATGGAAGCGTCAGGCCTATGCCAGCAAGCTACCCGGCATCAACGACGCGAGGTGGTATGATGCAGAGACCCTTGATGCTGCGATCGGGCAAGGGTTCCACCGGTATACACCTCTTCAGATGGCGGTATACGCTGCAGCGTTGGCGAACGGAGGTATACGCTACCGCCCTCAGATCGTAAAAGAGGTGCGAAAACCCGATGGTACAATTGTAAGTAGATTCCCTCCTGAAGAGATGGGCAGGGTGGAAGTATCCAGCGCTACCCTTGAGATAGTACGTAAAGGCATGCTCAAGGTTACTCAGCCTGGAGGGACAGCGGCTGCTGTATTTTTCGGGTTCCCCATTGCGGTCGCGGGAAAGACCGGCACAGTGGAGATGGACCCTCGCCTCGGAAGAGACGATCATGGCTGGTTCATAGGATTTGCGCCATACGACAATCCACAGATCGCAGTGGCTGTAATCGTGGAAGAAGGAGGTGGGGGCTCGCGCGCAGCGGCTCCTGTTGCGAGGAAAGTATTGGAACAGTACTTCGGGCTGTATCAACCAGAAGAAGCTACAGAAGGAAGGAATTGACAGCAGGCTTGGAGAAAGAAACAAGAGGTGGCAGGGATTGGGAAATACAGACGTGCTTTTCCGGGGTTACAAAGGCGGAATCACGATATACCTGGATGAGACGGTCCCTTTTTCACAAGCAATGCAAGAACTCGGAAAGCGCATCAGGTCTGCGGGGCGATTCTGGAAAGGCGCAGAGGTGATCATTAACGTGGGTTCAAGGAATCTTACGTCGGCAGAAGTCTCGGGCCTCCGATCGCTCACAGAGCGGGATGGGCTGCGTCTCAGGAAGATCGTTATGGACTTCGACGGAGATAGGCTTGTGAGCGGTACGCTGCTCAGCTCACCCGGATACAGTGCCCAGGAAGGACCTAACATGCCTACCCTTTTTATAAAACGGACACTGCGATCCGGTCAGTCGATCCGCCATAACGGTCACGTGGTAATACTCGGAGATGTAAACCCCGGTGCTGAAGTGATGGCAGCGGGTGATATCGTGGTCCTCGGGTGGCTTAGGGGAATGGCGCACGCGGGTGCCCTAGGTGACGAACGCGCTATAGTAGCTGCGTTCAGGCTTCAGCCTACGCAGCTTCGGATCGCCTCATGCGTCGCCCGACCTCCTGAAGGAGAGCCGAAACCCGACATACCCGAGATCGCTTCAATAAGGGATAATCAGATCGTCATTGATACCTATCTTGTGTGAAGTAGGGAGGGGCTAATGTGGGTGAAGCTTTGGTCATCACTTCGGGTAAGGGAGGAGTAGGCAAAACCACTACTACCGCCAACGTCGGAGCTGCCCTGGCTATGCTCGGCCACCAGGTGTTGCTGGTTGACGCGGACATCGGTCTTAGGAATCTTGATGTAGTTATGGGACTTGAACACAGGATCGTCTATGATCTGGTGGATGTGGTGGAGGGCCTTTGCAAGTACAGGCAGGCGATCATAAAAGATAAGCGTATTGACGGATTATATCTCTTGCCTGCAGCCCAGACGCGAGATAAGACTGCCGTTAACCCAAGACAGATGAGGAAACTGATCGGCGAACTGAAAGACGAGTACGAGTACATACTCATCGATTGCCCGGCTGGAATAGAGCAGGGCTTTCGTAACGCTGTAGCGGGAGCGGACAGGGCAGTAATTGTAACCACTCCTGAGGTGGCGGCAGTGAGAGACGCCGACAGGATCATCGGCTTGCTTGAAGCAGAGGATCTCAGATCTCCGCAACTGATCATCAACCGCATTCGGGCCAACATGGTAAAACGCGGTGATATGATGGATATTTCAGACATGATTGACATCCTTGCAATTGGCCTTTTGGGTGTAGTACCGGAGGATGAATATATTGTAACATCCACGAACAAAGGTGAACCGGCAGTGCTCAACTCGGTGTCCAGGGCGGGCCAGGCGTACAGAAACATCGCCAGACGTATCAAAGGAGAAGAAGTCCCCCTGCTTCCCCTGGAATCCGAAGAGGGTTTCATCAAGAGGCTATTTAAGGTATTCGGAAGGTAGCCAGTAACCGGGGGGTGACAAGCGGTGGGATTCTTCGACAGGATATTTGAAAGGCCGACTAAGTCTAAAGATATGGCGAAGGAACGTCTGAGACTTGTGTTGATCCACGATCGTTCAAGCGTATCGCCTCAGTTTCTGGAAATGATCAAAGGGGATCTGATCGAGGTCATCACCAGGTACATGGATATCGATGAAAGGAACATGAACGTGAATCTGACAAAGGACGAGGAGTCTTGCTCGCTGGTGGCAAGTATCCCCATTATAAGGGTAAAACGCGGTACCGGGTGAACAGATGTTAGAACAGAGGTTTACACTCAAGTATATACTGGCCAATGTGGACTGGGTGCTCATGGTCACAGTCATACTGCTGCTTTGTTTCAGCCTGGTTGCGCTTTCCACGGCTACACGGGAGAAGGCAGTGGACGCATCTGGTAGGAGCCTGATTTGGACAAAGCAGGCTGCTGGAGCTGTCATGGGCATCGCCATAATGCTATTCCTGGCGCTATTTGACTATTCACTTCTTACGTATCTTTCGTGGCCGCTGTACGTCGTGAACATCGGCCTGCTCACTGCCGTGCTGATCGCCGGCCGTATCGCACTGGGTGCACAGCGATGGCTCAGACTGGGGCCGTTAGAGCTCCAGCCGTCCGAAATTGCAAAGCTCCTGTGCATCATCGCTCTGGCGCATTATCTCTCGCGCAAGCAGGAGGGCTGGAACAGCTGGATTGAGATGGCTGTGCCTCTCGGGCTAGTTGCTCTGCCTGCGTTGCTTGTACTAAAACAGCCCGACCTTGGGACGGCGCTTGTGTTTCTGGCTATCGTATTTGGGATGATGTTCATATCCGGAGCTCCCAAACGACCCTTGGTCATTATCGTGCTCCTCGGTATTTCGCTTGCAGTTGGAGCGATCGTGCTCCATCTTAAGTATGGAATTCCCATCCCTCTGCAGGACTACCAAATCAAACGTCTGGTAGTTTTCGTTAATCCCGAGATAGATCCTCTAAATACCGGGTACCAGGTGATTCAATCTAGAATTGCCATTGGTTCCGGTCAGCTCTTCGGGCGTGGCCTGTATCAGGGTACCCAAGTTGCTTATTTCCTACCGGAAGCTCACACGGACTTCATTTTTTCAGTGGTCGCTGAAGAGACCGGATTTGTGGGGGCTGCTCTGCTTTTACTGCTCTTCCTTATCCTTATACTCAGGGCGGTCTCTATTGCGCAAAAGGCCAAAGACGAATTCGGGACTTTGCTCGCTGTCGGCATTGCCACCATGCTGGTCTTCCAGGTGACTGTCAACGTGGGGATGACTCTGGGCATTATGCCGGTTACCGGCATTCCCTGCCCTTTCATGACTGCAGGCATTAGCTCCCTGACCACCAACATGGCAAGCATGGGCATTCTTCAGAGCATTTACCTGCGTCGCAGAAAGATCGTGTTTTGACCCCTAACGAAAAGCGAAAGGGCGGGCAAGCCCGCCCATACTCACCAGGTATAAATAGGTTTAAACGGTAGATGTCCTCCGCTTTTTTGCCTCCTCTTCCGCGAGTACTCGCCGCAGTATCTTGCCTACCATGGTCTTGGGCAATTCGTTTCGGAATTCTACTTCACGCGGCACCTTGTATTTGGCCATCCGCTCTTTGCAAAACTGTATGATCTCCTCGGGAGTGGACGTCTCCCCTTCTTTCAGAACCACGTATACCTTAACAGTCTCACCCCTGTATTCATCATGAATGCCGACTGCCACTGCTTCTTTCACTTTGGGGTGGGTATAAAGCACTTCTTCTATCTCGCGAGGGTATATATTAAACCCCCCAGCGATGATCATGTCCTTCTTCCTGTCTACGATATAGAAATAACCGTCTTCATCGCATTTGGCTATGTCTCCGGTGTACAGCCAACCGTCCCTCAGCACTGCTTCAGTCTCGTCCGGCATCTGCCAGTAGCCTTTCATTACCTGAGGCCCCTTGACGATAAGTTCGCCGATCTCTCCCGCAGGTTGTACCTCTTTCCCGCTCTCCAGATCTACGATGCGGGCTTCAGTATCAGGAAACGGTATGCCGATGCTACCTGGTTTTCTCAGCCCGTATATGGGGTTGCAGTGAGTAACAGGAGATGCTTCAGACAGGCCATAACCCTCAACCAGGCGTCCTCCTGTGATGGCCTCAAACCGATTCTGCACTTCCACGGGCAGTCCGGCTGCACCGCTTATGCAGGCGCGGATGGACTTCAGATCATACTTTGAAATATCCGGTGCATTATTTATTGCCACATAGATTGTAGGTACTCCGGGAAATAGTGTGGGTTTTGTCTTGTTGATGGTAGCGAGCAGCTGCCGGAGTTCAAACTTGGGTAGCAGCACGAGCGTGGCAGCGATGTACGTTCCCATATTTAGACAGGTCGTCATGCCGTAGCTGTGGAAGAACGGAAGGACGGAGAGCACGACTTCTTCTCCTTCCTTGATGTCGTTCAGCCAGTGACGGGTGGCTACGGCGTTGGAGAGCAGGTTCTTATGGCAAAGCACGGCCCCCTTGGGGACGCCTGTTGTACCCCCTGTGTAGAGCAGACAGGCCACATCGTCTGGATCAACTTCCGGTTTGTTATAGGGCTTGCCGTCAAACTCCCTGAGAAGACGGGAGAACTCGTAAACCCCGGGATCGACCTTTACACGATGTCCCTCCTTCTTTTCTTTAGCGATGGTAAACAAGGCTTTAAGCACTGGAGGGAAGTATTCTTTTATGTTGGTGACAATTACGTTCTTCAATGGTGTTTGTGCCTTGATATTTCTCACCCTCGGGTAAAAGAGGGTTAATGTAATAATCGTCTCAGCGCCCGAGTTACATACCTGATGCTGCAGTTCCCGCTCCACGTATAACGGATTTGTTGGCACTACCACCGCGCCGGCTTTTAGTGCTCCGAAGTAAGCGATGAGGAACTGGGGGCAGTTTGGCAAGTAGATGCACACACGGTCCCCCTTTTTCACATTCATGCTGACTAGCGCAGCGGCAAACGCATCTGCCATCCGGTTCAACTGTTCGTAAGTAATCAAGCCTCCCAGGTAATTGATTGCCACCCTCTTGGGGAACTTTGCTGCGGAGCGCTCCAGGAGCCCATACAGCGGAATACGAGGGTAGTCTATGGTCGTGGGCACTCCGCTGTCATAGTACTTGATCCACGGCTTGTTCAATATGAACCCTCCCTCTTTGATAGAAATTTGTCATGCGCCAGCAGGGCCGCGCCCCACGCTGCTGTGAGCTGTGGCTCCTTTGGTACGACCGGTCGGGTACTTAGGATGCTGGCTATGGCGTCGACTATTCGTGCATTTTGTGCTACTCCACCCGTAATGACCAGATCGGGGACACATCCCAGGCGTAACGCTAGCGCAGCCACACGCGAAGCCACTGCATTGTTGATTCCCCTGATCACCTCCTGCTTGTTCCTTCCACCGGCCACTGCCGACATCACCTCCGACTCGGCAAACACGGTGCACGTACTGGAAATGCTGACGCTGGGTCCATCAGGCACGCCGCTAAGTTCCTCCACGGGCACATCGAGGGCAGCTGCCATGACTTCAAGAAATCTGCCAGTACCCGCAGCGCACTTGTCATTCAATAGGAAATCCGCCAAAGTCCCTGACTCCGAAATACGAATGACCTTACAATCCTGACCGCCGATATCGATGATGGTACGCGCGGCCGGCACCTCCTGGCGGGCCCATCGCACCTGACATGTAAGCTCCGTGACGCTTCTATCTGCCCAATCTATCAGTCCTCTCCCGTAGCCTGTGGCAACTGTGGCATCTATGTGCACGCCAATTGAGTGACAGAATTCCCTGGCCCGCGCTTCACTACCGTAACCTGCACGGCCCACATAGCGAGCAAGGATTTTCCCGGTACTTTCCCAAATAACCATTTTCAGCGCCGACGAACCGATATCGATACCCGCGGTAATCACAAGATCCCCCCCAGCTGTTCCATGAACGCCTCAATACGGAGCCTGAGCTGCTCCTCAGCATACGCCCTCGGGTCCGCCATATCGCTCTCGAGCAGAAGAATGGGAAGCCCCATCCGCCTACTTATCTCTCGTGCTAGTTCTGGCTGGATAAGCGAGTATGGCTTGCAGGATCTGTTGGCGTGCATCACGAGTCCGTCTGCACCATATTCAGACAGTGTTTTCTCGAGGTCCGCAAGACGATCAGCAAAACCCTTATTCAGAAACACCGAAAGGTATGCGTGCGCCATGCTTTCCAGCGGGTCGCCTTCCATAAGCTCAAAGGTCCAGCCTCCGGTATACGTATCTGCAACAAATACACCGCCGTGCGCGGCGAACATCTGATTGACCCGAAACAGCGCATGCCAGATAGCGATATTATCCCAAACAAGTCTCACTCTTTCGTATCTTCCGATGCCAACGCCGTTATCAATACGGACCAGGAGTTCTTTGTGCAACAGCTGGTAGAAGTCCAAGGCAGCGCGCGTTCCTCTCAGCACTACTATGGGAGCCATGGCAATAAACAGATCAGGCGCTTCGATCGGGGAGGGACGTTTCATCGCAGTACTACGTATGTTGGCCCACAACTTGGCTGTCTGGGCAGATGTTTTCAGTGTGGCTTTAAGCGCTTGCTCATCCAGGCGGCGGCCAAACCTGGCTTCCAGGAAGCACACCAGGTCTTCCAGCTGGCGCTTCACGTACGCTACCTGGTGCGATGCGGGAGCGCCATCTACACGAGGGGTGTCGATGAAAAACAGGGGGACTTTAAGGATGTCTGCGAGGTATTCGTACCACAGGGTGACAGTGGAACAGATATTGTTGCAGCAAATGAGTACGGCCGGACGCGGCAGACCCTTCCAGGGCGCAGCGTTAGGCGAGAGCACTGAGCCGATGTGACATCGGGCGTACGAGCACAGATCCCCGGAAAGTCCCGAACTTTCCGCGATCTCTATGAGTCTTTGGGACTGTCGCCTGGCTGCGCAAAGCGCCGCGTAATTCTCCGGATAAGCGACTTGAATGTTCATCGCGCGGAGGATCTCTACCGGAGCACCGCTTGTTACCCAGGCAATTCGTTTTCCGGGGGAAGGTATGCGGAGACCTGTATAATACCTTGACATCACTTTCTTCAAATAGTCTGTGCTGGTAAGACGCGACATTCTTTCACCTCCCGCCTGAGTGCTGGCGTCTGGCTTCCAGCAATTCACAAAAACTTTCCAGTCTCAGGCGGTGCTGCTCACTGACTTCGCCGGAAGTTTCAAGGTGAAGGTAGCTGACTCCAAGACGAGCAAGTTGCTGTTTGACTCGGGTGAGATCCCAGGAGTGGGGATCACAGAACTTCTGCGTGTGGATGATAACGCCGTCAGGACTGCATGAAGCCAACAGCCGGTCGAGGCATGCGGCGGCACCCCCGCCGTGTTTGCATGGACAGGGCTTTCTTTCATATGTGAGCGCTGCAATGTCGGAGAGATGCGCGGCAGGCCAGCCAGGATGGATGCGCTGGGAATCGCACATGTTGTCGCCCGCTACTACCAGTTTCAGACGGTCGAGTAACTGAAAAAGACCCGGGCCGAGTACGCAGGAACCAAGCAACAGGACCCGAAACCCCTGCCTACGGGGGGATGTGGATAGTTCCTTAACGAGATCCTCCAGCACTGCACAGGCCTCTTCCGGGTGAACGGTCCAAGTGTACCGGCCAATTTCAAAAAAGACTTCCTGCGGCATCCTGTCCCTGAATTCTGTGAGGGCTTTCAGGAGCTGCCTCTGTCTTGCGTACAGGGAAGCTGCCCGGCGGAAGACCTCTTCCGAAAACCGCATTTCCGGAATGGCGGCTATCCTCTGAATTTCGGCAAGCAGGTAGTGGCGTGAAGCGGCTATTGAGATCGATCGGGGAGATGCCAGCCTGATTGTCTTCTTCCCGCGGCTTTGGAATATGGAGTGAAGGGCTATCATGGTGTCGCAGGTGTCAGAGAAAGCGAAGAGTTCCACATCGTCCATTTTCCCTTGGAGCAGCATGCTGACGTATGATTTGGCCGTGGTGCAGGAAAAAGGCGGCAGGGTTGCCGGGGAGAGGTCCGGACAGGATACGGAAGGGAATAAGCGCTTTGGCATGTAGCCGAGCGCCATGATCAGCTCAGGTAGGATTTCCCCGCAAAATACTGCTGCAGACGGAGCATCCCCATTTCTTCCCGAGCCGGGCTTTTGCCACACGAAAGTGTGCTTTTTTCCATGTTCAACAGGCATTACACCACTCCGATCGGGAAATTTCTTGAAAAATATATATGGCACCTGATAGCAATATTTGCTATTGTCCTAATTTTCTAGAGAACAAGAAATTTTCCTCTTTTGGTATGGGGGCAAAGAGAACAATAAACCGGCCGCAGCAACGGCCGGCGCGGGGGAGACCAGGCTAGCTGCAGGGGACGTATTCATAAGTCCTTCTTGGCTGCTCTCTTTGAGAGCTCGTCTGCTCGGGCATTGTTTTCTCGCGAAACGTGGGATAGGCTCCAGCGTTCAAAACGGTCCAGGAGGTCAATGACCCTTCTGTGCAGGGCAGCAAGTCCAGGCGCTGTTATTTTCCAGTTTCCGTTCACTTGTTCAACAACAAGTTTGGAATCAGTAGTAATATCCAGATTCCTGACACCCATTTTTAGACATTCTTCAAGAGCGATAATAAGGGCGGTATATTCCGCTTCGTTATTCGTGGCAACGCCGAGGTGCTGTGCGATCTCGCGTATCGTGGAACCGCTGGGATCGCGGATGACAACGCCGGCGCCGGCAGGTCCGGGATTTGATAGAGACGCTCCGTCAGTCATCACTGAGTATGTACCTTCTGCACACCCGCCTTTGGCGGCTTGGCGCTCCTGACAGGATAATTGCACAAAGACCTTTCTCCCAAGGACGTAAGGCAGCAAACGGCCCATTGCCCCAAGTAACGCCTGTTCCTTCCATTCAGCGCCGGGACGCAATATTTCCAGGACAGTCTGCTCTGTGGTCATGAACGTCACATCTTCACCGCCCGGCAACTGCTTTAGCACTAGTTCCATACACTCCAAGTGGGCGGCGATAAGTGAGGTACTTGATAGTTCCCATGATAGTAACCGATGCGCGTCTCCTTGAACGACCCGTGCGCTGCCCGTCCACTTCCCTCCAAGCTCGGTGACGTTAAACCAGATGTAATGCAACCACTCACCCCCGATAAGATTTTTGGACAACTTCTTTGTGACGGGGACCAAACCCTTCTTTCGGCAGAAGCGGTCAGCGTGACTGTCCATTGTGTCGTCATAACCCAAAGCCCTTCCCAATATACTTTAACTGAATCTTTCCCGGCGGGGGCTACAAGCTATGATGGAGAAACGGAGACGCCAAAGAACTTTAGGTTGGAGACTCAGAAGACTGCGTACGTGGCTTCGTTATGAAATGCCTGAGCGCATACTTGGGTCGAGAGTCGTTAAGCAGGTAATCGTTTCGCTGTGTCTGCTTGGCATCATATTGGGTCTTCGAGCACTGCCATTTGCCTTTGTGGATAAGGTTCTGGGATGGCTGTATATGGCGGTTACTGAAGAATACGATTTCGTCGCGGTAATGAGGCGCATCCCGTCAGTAGAGCAGCTCGGTGGTAGTACGAGTTTCCCTTTCCTAATCCCCTTCCGGAAGCAACCGGCGCCCACACCAGATGTCCAGACGATGATATGGCCTGTGGAAGGGCGTCTTACTTCAGGCTTTGGGTGGAGAGCCCATCCTGACGGTAAAGAGTACTACCACGAAGGGATAGACATAGAAGCACCTGAGGGAACGCCCATCCTCGCCTGTTTGGACGGTGTGGTGGTGAGTGCGGCGGAAAGCGAGGTATATGGTAAGGTGATCGTACTTGATCACGGCGAGGGATTGCAGACTCTATACGCTCACTGTTCGGAGCTGCTGGTGAGACCTCCGCAACGGGTCAAGCAGGGTGACGTAATCGCCCGTGTGGGTCAAACGGGAAACGCCACAGCTCCGCACCTGCACTTTGAGGTGAGAGTAAACGGCATTCCTGAGGATCCGGGCGAGAGGCTGAGCGCAGGCGTAAAAGGACCCTGACGGCTATGCACGCATTTGGTGTCAGGGTCTTTATACATCCCCTATACATCCTTCTACTGGCGGCTGCCGCGCTCGGCGGTTATCCGAGGCATGCGGCGGTGCTGTTTGTTTCTCTTGTCCTGCACGAGATGGCCCACTTGGTCGTAGCCCGGGGGCTTGGGTTGGACGTGCAGGCGGTGGAACTGTACCCCTTTGGAGGAGTGGCCAGGCTGTCGATCACCCCGGGAGATACTTCAGAGGTGACGGTTGCCATGGCAGGACCCCTGCAGAGCCTGGCGGTCACTGGTGTCCTCTCGGCCTTGAAATCCATACCATTATGGTCGGGTAGCGTACTTGAGTTCGCGGTGGAGTTCAACATGTACCTTGGTCTTGTAAACCTGCTTCCTGTCCTGCCGCTTGACGGGGGGCGGATCTTGCGTTGTCTCTTGGGATACTCAACAGGGGTGTCCAGAGCGACCGCCATATTGTCTGCTGCTGGGAAAATAGCGGGGGTCCTGTTCTGCATCCTTGGCTTGGCAGGGCTCGCCCTTTCTACCGTGCGCCCGGATCTCTTTACATTCGGCGCATTTCTTTTCCTGGCAGCACTGAAGGAAGGCCGGTATGCCCTGTTGCTTGATTTCCAGAGCTTACTTTCAAAAAAGGAATACCTAAGACGCCGAGGGCTCATCCCCGTCCGGCACATTTTCGTGCGTCCAGAAATGAAGGTGTTCGATGTAATCAGGAGCTTTTCTCCCAAACAATACCATGTAATCCTGGTAGGAGAGGAAGAGCTGGATGTAAGGGGTCATCTCACAGAAGCAGAACTGGTGAGGGAATGTGTCAAGCAGGGGTTACAGATACCCATTGGCAGGCTTCTTTAGCGGCTTGGTCTTTTTAACCGGTTTGGGGTATAATTGATCCACAAAGAATAGTTGGAGCTGTGCTAATGAACCTCGATCCACTCCTGTCTAAAGTAACAAAGCCCGCCCGGTACACGGGGGGTGAACTGAACTCCGTAGTGAAAGAACCTGAAGGAAAGGTCCGATTCGGCCTCGCGTTTCCGGATGTATATGAAGTGGCCATGTCGCACCTTGGCACCCATATTCTCTACCAGGAGCTCAACAGGCGAGATGATGTTTGGGCGGAGAGAGTACATATGCCATGGTACGATATGGAAGACGAACTCCTGTCCAGAGGACTCTCCCTGTTCACGTTGGAGAGCAGGACCCCCATCCGCGAACTGGATTTTTTGGGATTTTCTTTGCTTTATGAGCTCACATATTCGAATGTGATCAGGATGTTGGATCTCGGAAACATCCCGGTATGGGCTCGTGATCGGGACGAAACACGGCCGTTGCTAATTGGAGGAGGGCCGTGCACTTTTAATCCGGAGCCGCTGGCGGATGTTTTTGATCTGTTCGTTATTGGAGACGGCGAAGAGGTTGTGCATCAGATCATAAATGAGTATATCCAATGGCGCGACCGAAATCGGCAGGGGGGAAAACGTTTTTTCCTGCAGGCGCTATCACGTATTACTGGTGTATATGTCCCCTCTCAATACCGAGTGGAGTACGGTGATGGAGGCAGGATAAGACGTATTGAGCCGGCACCAGGCGCCAGTTTTCCCGTTCGCAAAGCGCTGGTGAGGGACCTGGACGCGCTGGCGGACCCGGTCCGACCCATTGTCCCTTTCACTGAAGTAGTGCATGACCGCGGCATGCTTGAGTTGTTCAGGGGCTGTACCCGTGGATGTCGTTTTTGCCAGGCGGGCATTATCTACAGGCCTGTCAGGGAGCGACGCAGCGAACGTATCCCCGGGATGGCCCAACAGCTGCTCTCCAACACGGGCTACGGTGAATTGTCCCTCGTGTCGCTCTCCAGCGCGGACTACCCTGACATCCAGGAGTTGGTAAAAGACCTCATGGGACGGCTGGAGTGCGGCAGGGTGGCGCTATCATTGCCTTCGCTCAGAGTAGATAGTTTTTCGCTTGATCTTGCATCAGAAATCCAGAGAGTCAAGAAGACAGGATTGACGTTTGCGCCTGAAGCAGGTACCCAGCGGCTCAGGAACGTGATAAACAAGTGCGTCACGGAGGAGGATATTCTGGCTACGGCCCGCCGGGCATTTGAGGCAGGTTGGGATTCTATCAAGCTGTATTTCATGCTTGGTCTACCTACTGAAACCGATGAAGACGTACTGGGAATTGCGCATACAGTGTCTTTGATAGGCAGGGAATATTCACGGGTCAAGTCGGGTAGACCCAAGATTTCAGTGAGCACTGCTGTGTTTGTGCCCAAACCGCATACGCCGTTCCAGTGGGAACCTCAGATCGGCGTTGCTGAGATGCACCGCCGCCAGTCGTTGCTTGCGGAGGCGCTAGGACGGGGCGTTAAGTACAGCTGGAGCGAGCCGGATCAGAGTCTTCTTGAGGCGATCCTGTCCAGGGGAGACAGAAGACTCGGCCCCGTAATTGTTTCCGCAGCAAGAGCGGGTGCCAGGCTGCAGGCGTGGAGCGAGTTCTTCGATTACAATATCTGGCGGGCCGCTATGGAGAAAGAACAACTCGACGCAGAGTTTTATGCAAACCGCCAGCGTGATAGTGATGAAGTGCTTCCCTGGGACCATATCGATTCTGGGGTGAGCAAAGAATATCTCTGGCGAGAGCGAGAGCGGGCATTCAGCCAGATGACTACACCTGATTGTCGTTCCAAGCGGTGCCTCGGTTGCGGAATCACCGGTTTGTTGGCGCAAGAGAAGGGTGGTGCGCTTTGCAAAGGATAAGAGCTCGTCTTGGCAAGATGGAACAGATCAAGTGGATATCTCATCTTGACTATATGAGGGCGATTGAGCGCTCGCTCCGAAGGTCCGGCCTTCCCCTGGTTTATACACAAGGGTTCAATCCGCACCCCAAGTTTGCGGCTGCTTCCGCGCTGGCTGTGGGCGTCACGTCGGAGGGGGAGTGTTTTGATTTTTACCTGGAGAGGCCAATGAGAACGATGGATTTCCGAAGGCGAATGTCCCAGGTATTGCCCACAGGCATACCCATTTTTGAAGCGGTTTCGGTACCTCTGACTGAGCCTGCCCTTGGGGCGATAGTAAACGCGGCTTGGTATACGGGATGCACCAGGAGAGACTCTGATATGACAGAGAAGGAGGTGGAGCGCCTAGTCTTGCAGGTCCTATCCAGTCCGCAATTGCCGGTGAAGAGGCAGTGCAAACGCGGGGAAAAGGCAGTGGACATCCGCCCCCTCGTATTTGACCTTAAAGCCGTACTGGAGCACGGAGACGAGCTTTTACTTCTCATGTGGGTCGCCACAGGGAACGAGGGGTCAGTCAGGCCGGAAGAAATCCTTCGCGTTGTATCCGATTGGTCTTCTTCAAAGATTTGTCCCGATTTTGTAAGACTGCATAGGAACAGGCTACTCATAAGGAACAGGAGAGGATTTACCGACCCTATGCAGCCCCAGGGTTTTTTTAGGGAGATGATTTAATGGAAAAGGAAATATTGATTAGCGTTGATTCTGATGAAACTCGCGTTGCCCTTTTGGAAGAAGGGGTGCTCGTTGAATACTATGTTGAACGCCCTGTTACACAGCGCGTGGTCGGAAGTATCTACAAGGGACGGGTAGAAAATGTTCTGCCTGGTATGCAGGCCGCTTTTGTAAACATCGGGCTTGAAAAGAACGCCTTTTTGTATGTGGATGACGCAACTCCAGCCAGGATCGGGGACGAAGAGGAGGATTATGATGACATAAAGCATGCAACGATAAAGGACCTGGTAAAAGTCGGTCAGGAGATTGTTGTACAGGTGGTCAAGGAACCTTTTGGTACTAAGGGTGCCAGGGTGAGCAGGCACATTACGCTGCCTGGGCGATACCTCGTGCTGATGCCGACAGTTGAATATGTGGGGGTATCCCGGAGGATACAGGACGAAAAGGAGCGAGATCGACTGCGCAAACTGGCTGAGAGCATCAAGCACAACCACCTCGGGATGATTGTACGCACGGTAGCAGAAGGCAAATCCAAGAGGGAACTTGAGTCGGACCTAGCCTTTCTTATGAAACTATGGAGCAAGATTCAGCACCGGGCGCGGACCAACCCATCTCCAGCACTTATTCATAGGGATCTCGGCCTTGTATACAGAATAGTAAGAGATGCATTCACCGATGAAGTTCTCCGGCTAACTGTGGATGACAAAGCGGAGCGTGACAGGATACTGGAGCTGCTAGACTTTATGTCTCCAGAACTTAAAGCCAAGGTCCACCTGTACCCGAACAAAGCCAGACCCCTGTTTGACTTCTACGGGCTTTCGGCCGAAATTGAACAGGCCCTGAAGAAACGGGTATGGCTCAAGTCCGGAGGGTACCTGGTATTTGATCAAACTGAGGCACTGACTGCCATCGATGTGAACACGGGAAAGTTTGTGGGCAGCACAAACCTCGCTGACACCGTGTTCCGGACTAACCTGGAGGCGGCTCGGGAGATCCCCAAGCAACTGAGGCTTCGAGACATCGGAGGTATTGTTATCATAGACTTTATAGACATGGAAAAGGTTGAGCATCGTCAAGAAGTACTGAAGGTTTTAGAAGAGCACGTAAAGAGGGATAGAACGAAGGTACACATCCTTGGCTTGACCCAGCTCGGATTGGTTGAGATGACAAGAAAGAAGGTACGGCAGAGTCTTGAAAGCGCTCTCATGAAGACCTGCCCGTACTGTGAAGGTAGGGGCAAGGTTCCGTCGGAAGATACCATGGCACGCCAGGTAAGGCGGGAGATAAAAAGGATCTTGAGTCAGTCAGATAGCGAAGCCATTCTGGTGGAAGTACATCCATCCGTGGCGGCGTTGTTGATAGGCACAGGCGGCGCAAACTTACGGGAACTCGAAAAAGAGACTGGGAGGACTATTTTTGTCAAGGGCTCAAACGATGCCCACATGGAATCCATGAACTTGCGAGCCCTAGGATCTCGGGAAGAAGTGGAACGCAAGGCGATGCCTGTCAGGCAAGGGCAAATCCTTGAAGTGAGAGTAGAGGAGCCCCACGTGTCGAATCCGTGGGACGGGATCGCTCGCGTAGAAGGATACGTGCTGGATATAGAAGGGGCGGGGAAAATGGTGGGTGAACGGGTCCGTGTAGAGGTTTCAAAAACGTTTCGGACCTACGCAAAGGCCAGGTTAATTGGTGCAGAACCTAATTGAGGAGAAAGAAAATAGTGGCATGGAAATATATTACAACCCTTCAAATACGTGTTAATTTAATTGACACGTATGAAGGGCTGTGTTAAAATCTATGCGTTGTATACCGCTCGGGCAAGGTCTACAAAAGGACACCTTTTTCGGTCCTACCTGGGTCCGGCGAGTCGATTACAGGGAGGCGCGATGATGTACGCCATATTTGAAACAGGTGGCAAACAGTACAAGGTTTCCGAAGGAGACGTCATCCGCGTGGAGAAGCTGAACGTCGAGGAAGGGGATACCGTTACTTTTGACAGGGTGCTGCTTGTTAACAGAAGCGGAAAGGTGAGCGCTGGAACACCTGTTGTAGAGGGCGCAAGGATCGAAGCCAAAGTACTGGAGCAGGGAAAGGGTCCCAAGATCCTGGTGTTTAAGTACAAATCAAAAGTACAATACAGGAAAAGAAAAGGACATCGTCAACCTTTTACCAGAGTACAAATTGAAAAAATCGTAGTATGATCAAAGTGCATATATTCAGGGGCGGCTCAGGTGAGATAACAGGTTTTCGTGTGAATGGCCACGCCGGTCTTGCCGAAAGCGGTAACGATGTGGTCTGTGCTGCAGTTTCCGCTCTTACTCAAACGGCGGTTTTAGGTTTGAAAGAAGTTGCACGCGTTAACCCCAAGATAGATATAGCGCCTGGACGTCTCTGCTGTGAGCGGTTTCGGACCACTCCGTCTACTCGAATCATCCTGGAGACTATGGTGTTAGGACTGAAAAATATTGAACAGGGATATTCGTCGTATCTGCTGGTGGAGGATAAGGAGGTGTAACTCATGAGGATAGACCTTCAGCTATTCGCCCATAAAAAAGGCGTAGGTAGTTCAAGAAACGGTCGTGACTCCAATGCCAAGAGGCTTGGCGTCAAGAGTCATGATGGCAAATTCGTCACAGCGGGCAGCATTATTGTCCGGCAGAGGGGTACCAGGATCCACCCAGGCACCAACGTGGGGCTTGGACGCGATGACACCCTATTTGCCCTGGTGGACGGCGTGGTAAGTTTCGAACGCAAAGGTAAGACCAAGAAGCAAGTCAGTGTGGTTCCTGAAGCACAGCTCGTTTAGGTCAATTAGCTGGCAGCCCCGGAGAGCTCCCGGGGCTTCTTTTGTATGGATCGAGATGAATCCAGGAGGTGGTCTTGAGTGAAGAAGTCATGGCCCACCTTTCTTGCAGCTGCTCTTGTCAGAGGAGCGTTTTTGTCAATTGCGCTCAGCAGGCTCGATACCATCCTCAGCGTAGTTATTCTTGTGCTTTGGGCGATGTCGGAAGCTGTTTGTCTTTGGGTGCATCTGGTTACGGTCAACCTGGTTGTTGTGGAGAAACAGGAGGCGCTGCGTAAAAAGAGCGAGAGTGTGATTTTAGGCATCAGAGGATTCAGGCACAGGCTCGTAAACCATTTTCAAGCAGTGGCTGGATGGTTACAGCTGGGCAACGTGGAACGTGCACGGCTCTATATGGATTACGTAAAAGAAGAACTGGCTAGAGAGGCCAGCATGTTGAGGCTTAAGAACAAAGAGCTGGCATCAGAATTGGTCTCTCGGGTATTTGGACTGGAGTCTTTAGGAATAGAGATCACAGTGTCAGTAGATGCAGATAAGGGGCAGGAGGCAGACTTGCCGGTTGAACCTCTAGTTTCCATACTGGACGAGCTCGTGCTGTTGCTTCAGGAGAAACTTGTGAACAATAGGGTCATCCGGGTGATAATAAAGAAGGATGGGGTTAGTATGTGTGCACCGGGACTTGTGATGGAGCCCGATGACGTTCAAGATGTGTTTGAACCGTATATGAAGAACTCGGAGCTAGAGGTATATGCAGGGGCCAATCACCAACATGGTGTTGCTCTGAGGCTCGTTTGTTAGGGGCGATTGTCATGTTTTTAGATTACGCTGAAATTTACATAAAGGCCGGGGACGGAGGGAATGGAGCCGTTGCATTCAGGAGAGAAAAGTATGTTCCTTTCGGAGGACCCAGCGGTGGCGATGGCGGAAAAGGCGGCGATGTCATCCTTGAGGTGGATGAAGGCCTATCCACACTGATTGACTTTCGGTATAATAAACACTTCCGGGCGGAACGTGGTGAGCACGGTAAAGGTAACGACATGCATGGGAGAAACGGTAAAGACCTCGTGCTGCGTGTTCCGCCGGGTACTCAAGTGAGGTCCCAGGCCGGAGTGCTACTTGCCGATCTCACAACCCACGGACAACGGTTTGTTGCAGGCAGAGGCGGACGAGGAGGTCGCGGTAATGCACGATTTGCCGGACCGGGGAACCAGGCCCCAAGGATGGCGGAGAAGGGAGAGCCGGGAGAGGAGCGCTGGCTCAGGCTGGAGCTCAAAGTTCTCGCACACGTGGGCCTTGTAGGCCTGCCCAACGCGGGCAAGTCAACACTTCTATCCAGGATTTCAGCGGCGAGACCCAAAATCGCAGATTACCCTTTTACGACGTTAGACCCTCACCTTGGAGTTGTGGACCTTGGCGAAGGCAGGAGTTTTGTAGTCGCGGACATACCGGGTCTTATCGAAGGGGCACATGAAGGGAAGGGACTGGGTCACCGGTTCCTTAAGCACATTGAACGCACGAATGTACTTGTCTATGTAATAGATGCGTCAGGAGCCAGTGTGGATGACCCCGTGGAGGCGTTTCACACGCTAAGGTGTGAACTTGCGCTCTACAACGAAGAACTCATCCATAGGGCACAGATAATCGCAGCGAATAAGATTGATATTCCGGGACATGAGACTGCTGTGGAAAGCCTCCAAGAGCAAGCCGCCAAACTCGGCATTGAAGTGGTGCCGATTTCCTCTGTTACCGGTGCAGGCATAGCACGGCTGCTGAACCTGCTGTGGGAAAAGATGGCATCCTTACCGAAGCCGGAAAGGAGCGGTACAGGTCAGGTAGTAGTTCACACGACGGAAACGGCGGATAGAGTAGAGAAACTTTCTGAAGGTGAGTTTCGAATAACCGGCAGATGGGTAGAGCGTACGGCAGCCATGACAGATTGGGATAACCCAGAATCCGTATGGTTCTTCACCGAAAGGCTCAAGAAGCGAGGACTTATTTCGCAGCTTCAAAAAGCAGGTATATCAAGTGGTGATATCGTCCATATTGGCAAATATACACTTAATTGGAGACCAAATGAATTTGACACAAAATAACAGTTCCGCTTGCAGGAATTTTTCTTTCTGTGTCGAATAGCAAGACTGCTGGGACATTTTGGACCGGGAGTTGGGGCGCTTAATGCAGCATTGTACAGACCCGTCCACGCGCTCTCGACCTGGACGTGTTGGGTTAATGGGAGGTACCTTTGATCCGATTCATTATGGGCACTTGGCTGCAGCAGAGGCTGTCAGGCAGGGGTTTGACCTTGACACTGTAGTATTCATTCCTGCAGCTCTCCCACCCCATAAACAAGCTTCGCAGGTCACCGATGCCAGTCACCGTTATATCATGACTATACTCGCCACGCTCTCTAACGAGTTCTTCAAGGTATCACCAATAGAGCTGGAACGCAGAGGATCATCTTATACCATAGATACAGTGCGGGAACTGAGAGCTGTGTACGGAGACGAAACCCAACTCTTTTTTATCACAGGTATAGATGCTATCCTCGAAATATGTTCCTGGCGAGATTCGGGTACCTTGTTGACACTGTGTGAGTTCATTGCAGTCACACGACCGGGGTACGTGACTGCAGGATTGAATAAACTCAGAGAGGCGCTGGGCGAGTCGCTTTTTTCAAGAATACATGTTTTCAGTGTTCCTGCCCTCGCCATCTCATCCAGTGAACTCAGGGAGAGGGTGAGAAAGGGCAAGTCTATCAAGTATCTTGTACCCGAACAGGTAGAAGGTTACATTTTGAAGAATCGGCTTTATCTTGCTACTGATAAGAAGGCCGAATGTTAGTTTTCGAGTTAGCTTGGCCTTACGTTGTTCGTTCCTGTTTCTCATTGGGAGTGCTCCATTGGTTCAGGTAAAACGACGCCAGTTCCAAGGAACTCGCGTCTTATATTTTTAGAAAAGGAGGTGAAGCAATAATGGCAAAAACCCTGTACGTGGGTAATCTTCCGTGGTCGACGACAGAGGAAGATCTTGCCCGTGCATTTGCCGGAGTATGTACAGTAAAAAGCTGCAGGATTATTACTGATAGAGAGACAGGGCGCTCTCGGGGATTTGGATTTGTTGAAGTGGAGGACGACGAAGCCGAACAGGCGATTTCTGCGGTCAATGGTACGAACTTTGGAGGCAGAGATATCATTGTAAATGAAGCACGTCCCAAACAACCCAAGTATTAATAAATAATTAGACATTTTGCAGTCCTGGCAGCCCTCTGCGATTCTTCGCGGAGGGTCTTGATTTGTCTACAAGGTTTTTGACCAAGAGCGAAGAATAATTACATGATGAAAGAATTAGAAGGCTTTTTAAAGACACGTCTAAACCAAGACTTATACCACCACTGTTTACGGACGGCCGAATACGCCGAAGCGCTCGCACGCAGGTTTGGAGTCAATCCAGTAAAGGCTTCGTATGCAGCGTTGTTGCATGACCTTGCAAGATGCTATGAAGATGATGAATTGTTGAACATGGCATGTCTCTTTGGTATACTTGTTGACGATATATCGAGGTCCGCGCCGGTGTTATTGCACGGTCCCGTTGGAGCCGAAATTGCTCGCAGGGAGCTAGGGATAGCGGACGATGATGTGCTTGCAGCAATCAAAAACCATACCACAGGCGTTCCGTACATGAGCGGGGTAGAGATGGTGACACTGGTTGCTGATACTGCTGAGCCTGCGAGGGACTTTCCACGGGTTCGAAGAATCAGGGCCGCGGCCAAAAGAGATCTAGCTGAGGCAACCAGACAGGTTATGTTATCCAAAGTGTCCTATTTGCTCAAGTGCGGGCTTAGGATTCATCCACTTTACGTCGAAACATGGAACTGGATTTGTGATATAAGCGTCAATTTAAGATGACTATTCCCTGGCAGGATGGTGAGCATATGGCCCGCTCCCGGGTGAGTGAAGATACAAGAGTCTACAGGCCTGCAAGACCTAGGCGGAAAGGCAGCACCGCGCAGCAGATTGTTATCATTGTATCAATATTCCTGCTTGTGGGCATCATTGCAGCGGCTGCTGCAGTTTATTGGTTTTTGAAGAATATCCCGTCTACGGGACCGAGTGATCTGCCTATTCCAGGACCCGGCGAACGGATTAATTTAGTAGTGGTTGGTTTGGATGCGGGTGTGAATGGCGACGGCAAAAACGTAAGTCTCGGCGGTCCGCAACGTACGGACACGATATTGCTCATATCCGTGGACACTGATACATCTGAGGTGGCAGTGATTTCTATTCCCCGAGATACAAGAGTGCGTATTCCCGGTCGGCCTGGATATGAAAAGATAAATCATGCTCATGCTTATGGGGGAATTCAACTACTCATTCAAACCTTATCCGATTTTCTCGAAATCCCCATTCACTACTATGTACGAACTGATCTTACAGGATTCGCAAGCATGGTGGACAAGCTCGGAGGGGTTGAAATAGAGATAGAGAGGCGTATGCTATATGAGGATCCTCTTCAAGGGTTGAAGATTGACCTTTACCCCGGCAAGCAGGTTCTGGATGGTGAAAAGGCTCTTCAATACGTACGCTTTCGGGGCTATGCGGACGCGGACATCGGAAGGATAAGAGCCCAGCAGAACTTCATAAACGCTTTCTTAAAGAAGTTCTTCCAGATGAAGACGATTTGGCAGATACCATCGCTTGCACAGGACCTCATAAAGTATGTTGATACAAATCTCTCGCCTAATGAGATTTTGCTTTTTAGCAAGATGGCACTTAGCATTAACAGAGAATCAATAAAGATGGCCATACTTCCGGGTACTGACAAGTGGATCACCGACGGTGGTCAAACGCTGTCTTACTGGGTGGCGGACGCCCGAGAGACTAAGCGGTTAATTGATGAGTATGTAAGAGGCATAGACTATGCTGCGAACGCAAAAATTAAAGTGGAAATCGCAAATGGTGCGGGAATAGATGGTTTGGCCGCTCGAATGTCGCAGGCCATGGGAGAGCAAGGCTATTCCATTGCTTCGGTGTCAAATTGGGAAACATCCAATGTCACGATTACTCAGATCCATAGTCTCTCTGGGAATGAGGATGCTATTAGGAATGTAGTGAGGAGTCTCAGAAGCGTAGGAATAGAACCGCAAATTTACAAACGAGTCCAGGCTGAACCCGCGGCTGATATCAGGATCGTAGTAGGCGCTGACTATGCCGCAAAGGTGAATCAGTAGAATTACAGTGTCAAAGACATATTCCAGGTTGACCATCTCCTCCGGCGACCGAACACCGAGCTTTGGAGCTTTCTATAAAATTCGGCGTAAGGTGCCCAAAGCTTGCCCGTTCGAGTCCCAAGTTCAATCATCAATTTAATGGTTCGTCCAATTTGAAATCTACGAGGAGGAAAGGCGTTGGATCCTATTGAAGTGGCCAAGTTGGCTGCTTTCGCTGCTGAGGAAAAGAAGGCAGAGAATATTTCGATCTTGAATGTAGGCAGAATAACGTTGATAGCGGACTACTTCGTCATATGCAGTGCGAGAAATCGAATTCAAGTCAAGTCCATTGTGGACAACATACTTGAAAGGTTTGAAAAAGTTGACTTGCGGCCTCAACACATAGAAGGTTATGATGTGGCCCGATGGGTTTTAATAGACTTCGGAGCAGTAATTGTTCACGTGTTTGCTGAGGACGAACGTAACTTCTACAACCTGGAAAGACTCTGGGCCGATGCTCCGCGGCATACACTTCAGAGCACTGTTTCGGATACATCTGCATGCCGTATGAGATAGTGCAGAGTCTCGGCAGCATTTTTGGGGACATCGTGAGGAAGACTCTTCCCGGGGCCGTAAGAAGGACTCCCAATATTTATTGTATCTTATACCCAAATTGCTACCTCTCATGATGGGGAGGTGGCTACTTTATAACAAGTAGCCACCTGAGGTCTCTTGCCTTCACTGGAGCCAAAATCAAATCATCCGCCCAAAACTACTTTGCTGTGCCCGGGTGAACTTACTGAAGCCAGTATCTCCTCTACCCTTTGTTTATCTGCTTCAGTCACCAAGGGTATCCCCGTCACGAGGGAGGCTTCGCTGGTAAGGGCGAATATATCTGCGCGGGAAATATGGTTCAGGGAAAACTTCCGGGCTCCCGCCATCAGCTGTTTCAGACCTGTAACCACCCTATCAAGGTAGGAATATACCCCCAAGGCCGAGGGCGGAAGCCTCGAAAAGGCTTCGCTTCCTATCTCCTCCTTGAGTCCGGCGGCACAGGAGAACACGAGATCTACCTCGGAACCAAAGATCTCCAGATCCCTGGGAAGCCTTCCCTTCTTCAACAGATTTCCGACCGTTTTGCCTACCATGGCTGCAGCCATGGGAGCGCGGCCAAGCCCGACCATCGATACATAAGGAGCTCCCATGGCCAGCGCCTTAAAGATCTGATCTTCCAGGGCTATACCACCAGCGATTGCCACATTGGGTAGATGACGTCCTTGGGAGGCAAGCCTATTTAGGTAACTGACAAGCAAAGATTCAAGGTATACGGTGGGGATGCCCCACTCGTTCATCATACGCCATGGGCTCATTCCCGTGCCGCCTCCTGCCCCATCAACGACCAGCAGGTCGATCCTGGCTTCGGAAGCCACCTTAACCGCCAGGGCAAGATCCGCCGGCCTATAAGCTCCGGTCTTTAAAGAGACGTACTTAGCACCAGCCCGGCGAAGCGCTTCCACCCTAGAATGGAAATCCTCCTCCGTGACCATTCCTAAGCGCGAATGTCGTTCAAACTCTCTGAATGCTCCCGCTTTAAACGACTTCTGGACAGTGAGATCTTCGGGATCAGGCAAAACCAGGTATCCTCGACTCTTCATCAGTAAAGCGTGTTCAAGAGTGTGGATCTTGACCTCTCCGCCGATTCCCTTTGCTCCTTGGCCCCACTTTATTTCCACAAACTCCACGCCCAGATTCCCAACGGCGTACTCAGCCACTCCGAGCCTCCGATCTTCCACGTTTTCCTGAACGATGATGCCGCCCACTCCGTTGCTCCATTCCTGAAAGACCTTTACTCTTCGACGCAGCTCGGGAGATTCATACACCCTCCCGTCCCTAATATCGGCGTCGGAATCCATGCCGCACACGTTCTCCCCCACAGTGACTAGCACGCCTGCCAGGGCTGCCCCAATTGCATAGCCATCCCAATTCGCTTTGGCTATATGCGTGGATCCTTGAGCTCCCAGCACAAACGGAGCTTTTAGCACAATGTCCCCAATCGTCTTGGACACGTCAACAGCGGGGAAGATAGCCATGTCAGGGTCGGCCGGAATACCGTATGCCCCTTGTACGCTGCCGCTTATGTTAAAGTGAGAGAAGTCAACAGGATAGTCCTTCTCTGAGCCTGCAGTGACGAGTCCAAAGGGCTTAGGATACAGTACCTCCCTGCCTCTGACCGCAGACAGACCCACTTCACACGTTCCGAGACAACCGTCCAGACACACTGTGCACATCCCGCTGGAAGGAGCCACGTGATCCGGAGTCCGCCACCTGGTTCCCGTAGCTGTACTAGCGTTGGCTTTCATGAAGGTCATTTTAGCACCCTCCCTTTTTGTGTATAACAAAAACCCGGCGAAAGCCCTTCAATGGAACCTTCTGCCGGGTTTTTATCCCCGCAATGTGGCCAAATGCCTTGCACCGCTTGGTCCGGACCTCCTGCTTCATTCAGAGCGGAACCCTAGGTGCACTCCCATTGCGACTATAAGTAAATATACTGAATATGTTAATATTATACACGGACAACGAAGAATGTAAATATACCAAGTGGCCGAACTCAATGCAAAAGTAGTGGTGGGATTTGGCAGAGGAAGAGAATAAGGAAATAGCAAGCTTTACTCCAAGAGGTGGCGGATATCTTCGGGAATAGTGTGGGCCGGCTTACGACCCCGATTTCCGTGGGCCAGGGAAGCAGGCCCGTACTCTCGTAACTTGGCTTTGAGCCTATAGACGTGCCGCTCACTCAGGCCTAGAAGTAAGGCTGCATAA
>DYEP01000046.1 GCA_020725675.1 Symbiobacterium sp.
CTGGGTTTCCCATGCTTCATTTTGACTTCCTGGTCCCCGTATTCTTTCAGTTTCCACAGGAATGACCATGCTGTTGGCTGAATCGAAAAAGCTGAAACTGGCTATCTTCACCCCTTGACTTCTATTTGCAGGTCTTACGATCTTCAGTACGTACGTAGCTATCTTTTCTTATTGCGACAACCGCCAGGCACGGGCGTCTGATCCCACGAGAGAGCTTCATTTCCCAACAAACTCCGACGTCTCGTTCTGGTACTGTCGGGAAGCCCTCATGTCCTTCGCGTATTGCACTGCGGCTGGCAGGAATCTATTGCGCAGGTCAAGGCAGGTGGAGGGACACAGGACATGAAAACCATGAGTATCTTCATAACGCATACAAATTACCGGCAACAAACTTACCTATTGTTTCCGCGCCCTACAGGGCATCTGTCCGAGCGTTGCTATCGCACGGAAACCCCCTGTCACTTGGTTTGCCGGGACTAACCGTCGCAGAGATGTGACTATTCATGGCAATTTGAAGGAGTCTTGGTAGCTGCATCGAAGTATCCTGTCCGGGGGTACATGAGGCGTGCTGGTTATGTCTGGAAAGAATACAGTGGATCCCATAGTCGCTCGTATCCGCAACCAGGTTTCCTCTCTAGTGCAGACTGATGCTTTCCGGGAATGGTGGCACAAAGAGAGGGCAGGTATCGGTGATTGTGTTGTCGTCAATAACTCGTTCTTATACAGGGATAAACCCGCTATCAAGACTAGGAAGAGTGACAAGTATCTCGCGGTCCCGGTAGTTGACGGCCCGCAACTGAATCTTAATGACGTGCGAATTATCTCAAGGCGGGATGACAGCACACAGATCAAGGATTTCGTGGTTGTAAGAAAGCGAGACTGGGATTCATCCTTGCACGTTTCCTTGTACGACGCGGTGAGAGAGGAACTCGGAAGACTTGGTCGCATGATCTTCCTTCTAATCGGCGAGATAGAGGAAACTACGCCCGTTGCTCAACCCTGTGTGTTTGGCTCGTTCAACGGCGTCGTTTTGGACCCGATGATGGACCGCGAACTATCTGTCGAAGGAAGCCAGGTTCGAATCCGCAGCACAAAGAACCCGGAGGTTCTCTGGCGTATCCTGGAGTCTGTAGTAGGAAGTACTGTATCAGTCCACCTTAGCTCCAAGGACAAGAAGACTTTCACGAAAGCCCTAGATTGCCTCCGTGAGAAGGAACACGGTGTTTTGAAATTACCGACAGGACCGGTTTCTGACTGTACTTTGCTAGACCTGATTTCTAGGTCACTGTCCCACCAGGCCCAGGAGTACGAGCAGTCGTTGAAGGAGTATCAAAACGATCCGAGCCGACAAACCGAGTTTAACAATATGTTGAGAATCGCCTACAACTTTGATACTGAAGCTGGAACGATAATTACGCTATTGATAAGCCTGTGCGACCTGAAGCCTCTACTTTACTGGTGTACCGTGTTTGACCACTGGCGGTTGTATAACGCATTTGAGGCCCTCCCCTGGGCGGCCCTCAGCCTAAAGCCATCTCTCAAGGAGTACAGTGAGAGCATAAGGGCCGCACGTAACAGTCGGTTTCATCATTTACTCCCCATTGATAGCAAACTCGAGGCTGACCTGGAGGGCGTCTTGTTGAAGGCCAAGAAGATCACCTTGTTTGACCGATACTCCCGGGCACGAGGGCAGACAGGCAATGCCTTAGACTTCGAAGACAAGGAGATCGTTGAGCTCCTACTACAGTTCACCCACGTAGAAGAGAAAGATGTCGGCGACGAGTTCTGGGTCAAGAACCTTGAGGTTATCAGGTGTACTGCGGACCTCGTGTCCAGTACTTGTAGCGCCCTTAAGATGCTTGTAGTTGGCATACCCTGAGTATAGGGACTGACTGGTCATCCGCACTTTCGAACTCCTTTCAGTGCAGAACCCGTCATCAGTGGTACAGCACCTATGGAGGGCGGAAACTGAGTTGCGCCCGGTTTCTTCCGATACGAAATTAGCAAGAGACCAATACAGTCTGTAAGGCTCAGCCTGGCTCGTAAATCCTCCGGACCGCGATAAGCGTAGGCGTTGATGAGCCTTTGGCCCTCTCTTCACTCCCTTCAAAGAAGTATTTCAGGAACCCCTCAAGCCTTCCTGTTTCGTCCAACTTGCAGGCGCCCGATACTTGCAGAGAAGCCCGATAGGAAGGAGCGAACCCAGGACCCATGGCGAGCTTTTCACCCAGCACCGTCCAGCAGAGTACCAGCCGCTCGCGCTCAAGAAACTCGGTCAGTCTTTCAAGTCGAACCAAGAGCGCATTCGGACCATCCTCGTGCGCTGTGGGATCAAAGGCCGTTAACTGTTCCTCCGCGTTCACGAAGTCAGCACCGCTTCCTGTCCATCTGAGCCCTAGACCGTTCACCAAGTCTACAGCGGGAAGCCGAAGCGTGTAACTCTCGTCAATGGAGCAATCGAAGCCGCTGGTTTCTCGCAGATACTCGAACGAGGCTGGCTTGACTCCCACAGGGCAATCCTCGCGAAGCTGCACCCATTCATCGTCCCGATAGTACTGCCGATGGAAATAGCGGAAGGCTGGCGACCATCCGTACTCGCCTAGAAACATTCGCCAGACTTTAGGTGGCTCGGGCATCCAGCGCCCCCAGAAGGAATCTACGTTTCGAGCCCATTTCATGAACTCGTCGACGTTTTCTCTCCGGACAAGATAGCCCGTGAACATGCTCCAGACTTCCCTGCGTTCAACATCCGTAGGCTCTTGGTCTGGCGAGAGTCTCGGTTGCCACTCGAGGTACCCCTGCAGGTTTGCCCATCGTGACCCATCTTTCGGGCATCGAACGATCAAGAGATCCGCTATGCTCGGAAGGTCATCGTAGCGTTTGACCCATTCCAGGTAATCGTCAGTCATGTTCCACTCGTCATATGCGGTCGGTCCCCACCAAGCCGGCGAATGCCCATGCAGGCGAGTTCGGCCCGGAACCGATCGTAGGGTACAAGACGGATCGATATCACGAAAACTTTCCTGCCAAGGACCTTCGTATCTCCTACGGCCATTGTCTTCCAGAAACTGTTCACAATACTGAAAATGGTCTGCAACTAGAGCCATGATCTCGTGATAGGCGATCCATTGATACTTCTTACCGATACGTTCCGCCTTGTGGGCTGCACGACCCCGGTAGCCGATTGCGAACCGATCGAACCGGCCAAACCGTTCCGTGGTCCAGCCTAGGTCAAATACGCGCCAAAGGATGTACCGCTGAATAAGGCGCAAGTCGAAGCTGGGCGGCCTGTCTCCCGCTTTCATGGCTGCTATCAGTCGCCAAGCATGCTCTTTCGTGAGGACTGCCTTGAGATTGCTCCAGGCTTTCTTGCGTTTCAAGCGGAGATCTTGAAGGTCCGACCGATACCTATCCCCCAGGGCAGTACGACTGCCGTTTGCGCGCTCATCTTTCACGCCTGCCACAAGAGTCCGTGCGGCAAGAAACGCCCTAGCCGCACGAAAGGTTTCATCCGGACGCTCAAATGCTTCCCACGCTTCCCTTTCTTCTTCGGAAAACTCGGCAGTGAGCGCTGCCAGCCGCTCCTTCCGGGACTGCCAAGGAGGTTCATCGAGCGAGAGGGAGAGCCAGCTGCGAGAATTGGTACCGATGACATACTGCGCGAAATCGTCTGCCATGACTGACCAGACGATTCGATAGCGCGCCCAGTCGACACAACCGCTATCGTATGATGGACCCGACCGGTCCGGGAAAAGAACCTG
This sequence comes from Symbiobacterium sp., assembly GCA_020725675.1. GTDB lineage: Bacteria > Bacillota > Sulfobacillia > DUSP01 > DYEP01 > DYEP01. The sequence goes on from DYEP01000046.1 coordinate 3,762, forward strand.
GATTTGCTCTTCAGTCGGAATGGTGGGCCATGTGCTTGGGTATGGTGGACGAATCCGTTCAGCTTCGACATCGATTTCGGCACCCAGGTGAAGCGCACGCTCAACTACCCCGCGTGCATAGTCACGGAGGAGGATGTGGGGAGGCGGAGCACCATCGGAGAACACCCGATGGTACACACATGTCGCCAGTGGAGCAACTTCTTTCGGGTTATTGCTTCGCATCGCCGTCCCGTATGCCACAGCGTAGACTCGCTCCGCTACGTAAGGGTCGTCCACATCGGCAAACCGTTCCACGAGTTTCGTAGCTTCGCCTAGCCGACTCGTCAGGAGACTCACCAGCGCCTTCGTTGCCCGGTCGCGGAGAAAGCGGTTCGAACTTGTGAGCATCCAAGCCAATGCAGTGGCACCCAGTTCGACAACACGGGGTTCAACCTCCTGATCAGGCGTGATTGCAGATGCCCAGTCAACAAGCCGGTCGACTGGTCCCCGGGACCCCCAGGAGTAGTGGAGGTAAGTACTCCAGCATGCGTCCCTGTCCGCCATCGCGTACTCCCGTAACCATCTGTGGAGGAATTCTGCATTGAGCGGATGCTCCGGCACGGTCGCGACTGAAAGCAGAACGTCAAAGGTTTCATAAACGTCGCTTTCCGTCCTGGCTAGATCATAAAGGAGATCAAGCGTTTTGCTGGTGAACGCCTCGGGATGACGCCATATGATACTTTCCCGAAAGGCTCTTCCGATCTCCCATTGGTCCCTGGCCGCTGGGATTAATTCCAGAAGCTCTTGCCCTGTACGTTCCGGCACCTGTATGCAAAGTGCCTCCAGTAACCCGGGTGAGACATAACACTCTGAGCCCCAAAGGAATCCTAACGGTCCATCTTTAGAAAAGGCCTCCGAAGGAGCGCGATCCGCCAGACACATGTCAAGAAGCCACTCGGCTTTCAAATGATCTGCCAGCCGGTCGTACGCAAAGAAGACAATTACCTTTTGTCCCTCCACCATATCGGGTGGGACATCCTCGACGAGAATTCCCTCGTTCACCAGCCCGAAGTAAAGAGACTGCTCGAAATCACGACCAGGAAGAACCTCGTTCACCAATCGTTCAGCTTCCTCGGCCGACAACCATGAGTCACCAGAATTCTGGACCTCTCTTGCAAACCGTTTGAGAGCTTGGTCTACTAGTGGGCGTCTGGGGTCGAAACCGAGTTCACGTCCTAGCCGGTCATTAACCGCGTCAAGGAACAGTTTGAATATCGCGGTAATGCCTTTGATTCCTTTCGGCAGACGACGCTGTCCACCTCTCTGTAAACCCTGGCAGAGTATTTTGAGAAAGAGTGGATTACTGAACTCTGGGCGCAGAAGAGGCGTAGAAGGAAACTCAATACCGTAGTAAGCAAAAAAGGCTCTTGCTGCGTCGTACTCGCATCCTGCAAAACCCTGGTGTCTCACGAGTACCGCCCGCTTCCGAATCTCTTCTGGAACAACGAGGTCCACGAAAGACGATCGAACCGCAAGGACCACTCCGATCCACGGTGAACGCACAACGTACTCCAGAAAGGCTGCCAGATGGACTGGCCAGATCCGCCGTCCCGCGCCCTCGTTAAGAGCATCGATCATCACGAGTGCCCGACAGCCGGCTGCTCGCGCCGCTGCCTCGAGAGCCTCAACAAACTCCTCTACCGATAGGTCACGAAGATCAAGTTGCTGAAGTGCCTGGGTCCACGGTTCATCGCAGCTTGTGAAACGTTGCCCCATCAGGATCACTGTAGGCCGACCTTCGGAGATGCGCTTTTTTGCAACATCGCACATAAGGTGCGTCTTCCCGATACCTGCCTCTCCCGTAAGCAACATGATCGTAGAACAAGCAGCTTCCGCTCCTTGCTCCAGAGTCTCCTTGAGTTTCCGCAACTCCTCTTGCAACACCCGCAACGTATACCTTAGGTTGCTGAGGATGGTCTCCCGGCTAGCCGGCTGCGTCTTCTCGTCGCGGTCGCTCGCTGCGTGCCCTTCAGAATGTTCTTCATGGCTGAGTAATGCTTTTTCAACGTTTTTTGCAAGCTCTATAGTCTGGTCGGCTTGATGGGCGATGGCGAGAAACGGTAATTCTCCTACGGGGTCCGGCTCAATCTCCGCTAGCTTCGTGACGAGCTGCTGGGTGTGCAGCAAAACCTGGGAAACTGAATCCGCAGTGTCCAACAAGTCCTTTGCCTGTGAGCTATACGTATACCCGAGGGAACGTGACGCCTCACGAACACCTCTGGCAGACGACTTGACGCTATCGAAGAATCGCTCCGTGCGACCGAATGCTTCGAACTTGGCGGCGATGGGCAGGCCAATGTGGACCTCGGGTGTGTAACGAGCTCCTGCGCTCTTCAGCGCCTCGTTCAAACGACTTTCGAACCAGGCATCGTCAAATCGCTCGATATCGAAGAAATAACGCACCAATCCTCTGTTCTCCGCGAGCATCAAGCGGCTGAGGAGCTCGTGACTTCCCCACCAGTCAAACTCTACGCACATGCCCCTGTCTGTGGCCCAAGCTTTCCACCGTTGCACCTTCTCATTCCACCTTCGCCGCGCCGACCTTTGTCCGGCGCCACGAGGGTCTGGGAGATCGAGAGGTACGCAGATGTAGTAACGGACCAGGCCAGGATGCTTCTCGAGAGCAGCCTTAACCGAAGACTCAATCTGATTCCATTGAGAACTACCGAGGACAGTAAAGTACTTGGCCTGCCAGCCCCACTCAGAGCCATCCGGGAAGGTAGCGTAGCATTCCACCCCGGCGTCTGGAGGGGCATTCCGCACAAAGCTTGCCCCGCCGGACGTTGCCCTTACTTCCCTTTCGGCAAGTTGTGCGCAGAGCTCCTCAAACCCTGTCTGTCTGGAGCCGTGAATCGGGCGAATGAGAAGCCAGTTGATGTCCTTCATCGACCCACCGCCACCTCGCCGACACCATTGCTTCCTTCTTCCTGGGGAGGCATTCTTTGGGCAACACACTGAAGCCTCGGCACCAGTCTCTGCAATTCGATAGCCAATATACCACATCCTCCAGACACTTGACTCCTGTATGCCTCATGATCACTAGAATCGTCGCTGTGAATCTGTGCTTACCGCCCTCTCCCGCGGAACAAGGCTTCCAGGTTGGCGGCATTGCGGTGTGCCAGCATTTCCGGCGAAGTGGACCTGCCACTTCGGTTCTTCCGAATACCGAGAAAAACAAGTGAAAAGACGGGACAGCTCGTGTGACGGTAGAGGCCAACAACCGTCTGGTCCCGAAGGTTTGCCGGAAGATGGAGCTCTCGGAAGCACATCACCGCTCGACCTCGAGAGACAACTACGCAGCCGTTGCGCCAGGGTTTCCGGTAAGCGGGACCAGTAAGGCAAATCACGCCATATTGATGTGAATACCTGGTGCATACGAAGTTCAGGAGATACAGAGATGAAAGCGACCTACCCCGAGGGGAACTCCTGGAAAATGCCGTGAAGTTTCGGGAGTCCAGAAACCTCTTCGAGCTCAGCGTCACTTCAATGCTTTTCCTGATTGCTGCAGCACACGTGTTCCTTGTCTGCCTGCGCTTACGTCCCTCGAAGACATGGGAGGCTTGAACTTGCCCGTCTCCACCTTGGCGTTGGCCGCCGTACCCCACGAGCTCCTGTACCATCGCCTTTACAAAGGGCTCCGACATCTCGTTCTGGTGTTATCCGCGAGTCCTCGCGTTCCTGGTATATTCCACCGCCCCCGTTTCGAAAAGCGTGATGCGCCTTCTCAGACCGTATCTGGTCCTCTGGATGGAAGCTTCGGGGCTCAGATTCACCGAAATCGGCCTCGCCATGTCCGCGTATCAGGCTCTGGCCCTGGTACTTGACTTTCCCACTGGCGGACTTGCCGACAAATACGCTCGCAGGGTGAACTTCGCGTTCGGCACGTTCCTTTCCCGCGCCGGGTACGTGGTCATAGCCCTGTCCCGAACCATGGCCGGCTTTCTCACCGGGTTTGCCCTTGCCGGCACCGGAGCAGCGTTCACCAGCGGAAGTCTGACCGCCTGGGTTTACGATGCCACCGGCGACCGGAGAGCAGCTTACCAAACGTTCAGCAAGGCCACCATCGTCGAAGGCCTGGTAGGTCCCGTCTCCGCGGTACTCGCCTCCCCCCTGTTCGCCGCCGGTTTGAGCCTCCCCATAACCGCGGCGGGGATCGCCGCCCTGAACGCCTCGTTCACCGCCGTGGCTTTCCTTGAGGAAAACTACGGCAAGGAGCGGGAAAGGTCGTACGCCCGGGTGCTGTCGGAAGGGGTGGCGGAAACCCTCAAGAACAAGCCGCTCCTGTATCTTCTCGCATCAGGATGTCTCATGAGCTTTGTGACCACCTTGTTCATGATCTACTGGGTCATCGTCCTCAGAGAGCGCGGACTGCCGGAGGCCTGGTTAGGCACGGTGTATGCGCTGCTCATACTGTCCATTGCCCTCGGGGGTTCCTATCCCGCCGGGTATCCAGGGGGCCGACTTCAGGAAGGTGGCGCTGCTGTTCACCTGCGCCTGGGGTGTCCTCTTCCTCGCGATTTCCCGCACCCGCTCTCTAGCCATGGCCATGATCCTTTTCGCGGCGGTGGAGATCGTCTACGCCATCCGTTCCGCGGCGATCCTTACCTTCGAGAATGACCTGACGCTCCAGAGAAACCGCGCGGCCGTCCTCTCGTTTGTAGGAACTATACACTCGACCACTGGCCTGGCCACCGGCCCGCTGGCCGGACGTCTCGCGGACGTCTGGGGTGTTACGTCGCTGTACCGGCTCTCGGCTTTCCTGGCCTTCTGCGCCGCGCTTTGCGTGTTTGCTGCGTTTAGACCGGCAAAGCCGCCCGCCTCCGAGTGATTTGTCGAGGGGCTTGAACCCACACGACAGAACACCCGGTCAGATTCTCTCCTGCAACCATACCAGCAAGTCCAGGATGACTTCTCCGTTTTCGTCCGGCCGGGTGAAGCGGGGGCAGACATACCGCTTGGCATACCAGGTACCGGCAGGGAACAGGTTGTTTGCCCTCAACGCGTCCATTTCCTCGTCCCCGTAAACGTAGATCTCACCGTTTCGCTCATTTCCCTGTATCCATACAACTCCGACGTCTGAAGCATCGAGGTCCTGGTAGGTGTATCCTGCGGGCACCGGCGTGTCCGCCTCGCAGAACATGCCGATGCTGTACCCGAACCCGTCCCCGGTCTTCCGCATCAAGGCTACATAGGCATCGCCATCCCGTGGTATGTGGGGCAGAGCCTCAAGCGGCGCAAACCAGCCGTTCTCAAACCACTCCACCCACTTGGACGCAAAACCGGCGGGGTGACCTGCTGCGTCCTTGTCCGTATAGCGCTTGCCTATGAAACGAAGCCTGGGTAGCGACTCTCTGTAGACCTTGACTATCCTTCTCACCAAACCACCGCCTCTCCCCCGTATCGTATTGCAGGGGCACTGATTTGACTACCCGTCACCCGGTCGTGGTTCACCGCCTGTGGCGTGCCTTGAACGCAAGCATATGACCGGAGGAACGTTCCGGCCGTGCACGCAACGGAGGGAACATCCCACGGAGGGCAGAAAGTCTCTTCATTGGGAGGAGATACACATCCCGTAAGAGAGGCGAGGTAAGTGTCTGCGAAACGTCGGGCTGCGTTCGCCGGCCTTTTGCTCATCGGTCTCCTCACAAGCTGTTCCGGTGTCCGCGGAGAAGGCATGTTCGCATACAGAGACCACGAGGGCCGAGCGGCAATATACAACCTTGCATCCGGGCGTGTCATATGGCGTTCAGACTGCAC
>DYEP01000047.1 GCA_020725675.1 Symbiobacterium sp.
ATCGTGACTGGAGTTCAAGACGTGTGCTCTTCCGATCTAAGCGCGCAACACGCATCGAGCTCATCACCCTCCCTGTTGTCTCAACAGTTCCTGAGCTGTGCCCTCGTCCGTTACCAGCGCGTTGATAAAACCGCCCCTTAACGCTCCGAGTATGGCGGGGACCTTCCTTTCGCCTCCGGCGACGGCGAGTACGGTCTTGCCGTTCTTTAAATCGCAAAGGTCGAGCCCCACAATATTCTCATACCTCTCGCAAGGGATCACCTGTCCCGATCTGTCATAATACCTTCCGATCAGCTCGCCCGCAGCGCCAAGCGCCTTCATGCCCTCGATCGTTGGCAAATCATATAACCCTTCTGACTTGTAGATCTCCTGGAGGTCCTCATCCGTGACGCTTCCGACGCCCACGAGTATGATGTCGGCACCTTTAGCCAGCCTGATCGTACCCGCGACTGCCGTATCAGCAAGCAGCGCATCCTTTATGTTCTTTGTGTCCACCCGGAAAGGCACGGAGAGGAGAGCAGCCCGTCCTCCAAGCTGCCTTGACATAATGAGCGCCAGTTCCTGTGCTCCCCGGTCTCCCACCATGGACAGGCCGCCGATAATGTTCGTGACTACCAGGTTCTTCACAGATATCCTCGGTAGGTTGATCACCAGCTCGCGCAGTGTCCTGCCCCATGCGATGCCCACCACCGAGCCGGGCTTGACGTGGATGCTGACATAGTTGGCCGCCACCTTCCCGAGGGCGGTCCGGAGACCGCCCTCCGTGGCCGTGGAGGGCACAACCAGTGCGTCCCTTAAACCGAACGCCTCCTTGAGATGCCGGGCTGTGTCCACGTCACCAAGGTATGACGAGTCCACGATGATGCGGACGATGCCCGTCTCCCGTGCTTTCTTCAGCTTTCTCACTACCTGCACGCGAGATATGCCCAGAAGGTCCGCGATCTCTTGCTGGGTGAACCCGTCTTCGTAGTACATATTGGCCACCCGGGCAAGAAGGAATCTTTCAACGGAGTCGCTTTCCAAAGAACCACCCCCCTTTAGCGCACAAATGTTCATAAGGTGTACTTCTGTGTCTTTTCGACAAGCGTTTTGTGATTCCTGCAGGGAACTGGACCTTTTTTTCGGAAAGGGAAAAAGATTTTTGCTTAGAAGAAGGAATATTGAGCCGAACCTAGAAATGATGTGGTACAATGGTTCTCCACGTGAACATTTGTTCAGAGCAGGGGGCCACGTAACACGAACCCGAAATCTACAGGGAGGTTTTGCGCTGTGAAGTTCAGACCGATCGACATTGCTCTCATCATCATCGGCGCGGTCATCTACGGGCTCGGGTGTTTCGCCACAATGGGATTCGCGATCGGATTCATAACCCTTCGTCCGGCCGCCTTCATCGCGTGCACCTGGGGTATACTATTTGGACCCTGGGTGGGCGGGTTGGCAGCAGCCATCGGCAACACTTTTATCTCGGACATACTCGCAGGCTGGTTTGGAGTCGGGGGAGTTGGAGGGTTCCTAGGCAATTTCGTCATGGGCTTTTTGCCCGGCCTCATGGTGACAAACCCGCGGGATTGGCGACAGGTGAGTTTCTGGTCAGGCCTGTCAGCCGTGATATGTGCGGTACTGGTGGGAGGTTGGATCGCACTGATGGGATTCGCTCCATTTATGGTGTTGTTCACCGCTGTTATCATGTCCAACGTACCAGTCAACGTGGTAGCGACTCCCGTTGCCGTCCACTACCTGCTTGATCGCGTGAAGAAGCGGGGTCTTTACTGGAAGGATCAATCCGCGCAGGTCTAGGAAGACTCCTATTATGCTGTACGGGCAGAGGTCGCTCCCCTCTGCCCTTGTTTCTTGGAGGTGGCTTTTATGCAGTTGACAGATTACCCTGTAATCATAGGCGGAGACCCGTTTAACCAGTTCCGGTGTCTTTACAAAAAGGAACTCTTCTGGAAGCTGCACGACCCTGAGTACTGCCTGTCAGTCATGATGGCAGCGTACGAGTCAGGAGCGCGCGCCTTCGATCTTTCGTTCCCTGAAAACGTAGACCTGTTCCTGGAGCTGGAACGCCGGGTACAGGAAGCACCGGTCGCTTTTGGTAACCCCACCTGGCTGCAAGGAGTGAGTCTCAACGGGCGCATGCTGCAATATAGTAGAGACCGGGTCATAAAGACTCTAGTTCTTCGACACTTTCCTGGTCCAATTTCTGACCTCGTACGCGGCGATCTGGCGGAGTCTGCCCCTCTTGTCTTCGGGTACGACGAGAGCGTGCCCATACTGACTGATGTGGAGATCGCGTCCATCACCCTGGACGAGCAGGCGTTCAGAGAGAGGCTCAGAGGGCTGTCCGTAGCCCGCTTCCTGATGCTCGGGGGTACGGACGCAGATTGGCTGTCAGCCCTTGGCAGGATGGATATCATCGCGCAGATGGTCCGAATCGCAAAAGATATGGGTTTTGTGCCTCTGCTTCTCGGACATTATACGTCAACCCTCATCCCCGCGGCGATGAAAGCATCGCTGGAGGTTCAGGGATACGTCGTCCCGCTCAACAGGGAGTGGTCTTGGTTTACCCACGAAGACGCGCTCCGTGCTGTTCGCCAGGCAGACAAACCCTGCATCGCCTTTATGCCGCTTGGGTCTGGTTCGCTCGTGTCGGACGTCAGGGGAGCGCTGCGGTGGCTCTACGATGAAGCGGGTGTCACAGGCATACTCGTCGGGGTATCCCGGCCCCAAACGGCCAGAGAGACCGTGAAACTCTGTCTTGAGCTTGCACCCTGCGGGAACTAAACGAAAAACGGCTCTCGCCCAGGAACCCGGGTATGACGCCCCTTTCCAGATAGAGGGCGCGGCTGGCAGCCGCGTCACGGAACCACGCTGGAGCTGTCTTTCCACTGCCCTTTCGAGACGGTCCGCTGTTGGCCTGGCCTTTGGTTGATCAGATCGTTCATTGTGGCGGCGGCTATCAAAAACCGCTGGTCCGAACCTTGGCGGTAGAGTATTGTGAGTGTGACGGATTATCCTTTTATTGAGATGGGACATACCTTTCTGCAAATACTGTACGAGAGAACTCACCCGCCAACATCGGTGGATGATGATATCTCTCTGCACTTCATCTGATGCTCAATTGTCATGCCACCCAATGCCGATAGCGGACATGCCTCAATACAGATTCCGCAGCTGTCAGGACACATATGCCGCTTCCGCCGGTCTTGTTCTAATGCTGCATCAGTGAGTACTTCTCCAAGCCGCAGTTGCTTACCGTATTCTCGAATGATCAGCAGCGTGTTCTTTCCTAAATTCTGCCTATGCGGCCAGTTCACCCGCGCATTTGTGCGACAGGATTCCTCTTTCAGTGTTTCATCTGTGGATCCCAGTATTCATCGCGTTCAGCTGATGGAATGGGCACGGATTGCCTAACCGTTTACTTCGACAATATCATCCACTTCTCCACCAACCGGCGATTGTCGCCGTTCTCACAGCCCTGCTGAACAAATGTTTCTTCAGAGGACGCGTAAGATCAGTCTGAGCATCACATGAAGCATAACATCTGCGGTAAAGTGGGAGACGACCGCCGTCTCGAGCCCGCGTTTCCATGCCAATATGATCTATGTGCCACTACGCATCGCCCGGCATCCAGCTCGGAGCTCGCATGGTGACGAGCAATAGAGCCCGATGCGGAGATACAACCTGTCACGGTTATACAGTATTCGTATCCGCCTGCCTCTCGTCAGGTAGTAGCTTGCTCACATACCTCCAGGAACAGGTGATCAAATTCAACCGCGCCTTTGGTTTTTCGGTCCCTGAAGACGTAGATCTGCTCCTGTACTGAATCTGAAGCGTCGGGTATAGGAAGTACCGGTCGCTTTTGGTAACCCTACCTACTGCAGGCCTGGCCCAGTGACAGGCGCCGTAAATGGTCTACCACCTTTCTATCTATGACAGGTATCCGACCGCAGCTTGCTGGAGCTAGCGAAGGTGTCTGTAAGAACTATGTGCCCCGGGTCGCCGTGCACCCGAGGCAACGTGCAGCCGAAACACAGGAATCTAAAAAGCGTCGACCTCAGTCGAGTGGATTACAAATCCAGGGAAGCAGAATACGCCTCTTCGCACGCCTTCAGCGCCTGGCCTCTCGTGACGGGAGCATTAAGGGATACCAGTATGTTCTCAAGAGCAGAAAGCAGCATGATAACATGCTTCTTCGTCGAGCTGGTCCCCATGAGACCGATCCTCCAGATCTGCCCCTTCAAGTTCCCCAGACCTCCGCCGATTTCGATGGAGTACTCAGAGAGCAGCCGCCGCCTGACGTCCAAGTCGGCTACTCCGTCCGGTATGACCACGGAGTGAAGCGACGGCAAACGGTACTGTGGCTGCTCAACCAACATCTTAAGACCCATGGCTTCAAGTCCGGCAGTAAGTGCAGCGCTATTTCTCGCGTGGCGATCAAACCGCTGCTCAAGCCCTTCTTCTTTGATGATCAGCAGCGCTTCATGCAGGGCGTAAATCATGTTGATCGGAGCTGTATGGTGATAGAAACGTTCTTTGCCCCAGTACTGTTGGATCATGGAGAGGTCAAGATACCAGCTTTGGACCTTCGTCTTCCTCTCTCTCAAAACACGCACTGCGCGCTCGCTTAGCGTAATCGGCGCAAGGCCCGGAGGGCAGCTTAGGCATTTTTGAGTACCGCTGAATACAACGTCCAACCCGCGCTCATCTACTTTGACAGGAATGCCCCCCAAAGAGGTGACCGTATCTACTACCAGCAGCGTATTATATTCACGCGCGAGGCTCGATATCTCTTGTAGCGGTTGGAGCACCCCTGTGGAAGTCTCTGCGTGCACCACTGCCAGTAACTTGATGGCCCGGTGGGAGCTTAATGCTTTCTTCACGTCATCCGGGTCTATTGGGGACCCCCAAGGTGCGGAGACAACCGTTACGTTCGCGCCGCACCTCTTTGCCGCGTCTGCCAGTCTCTCGCCGAAGAGACCGTGTATGCAGATCACAGCATCATCCCCGGGTTCCAGCATGTTCACCAGTGCCGTCTCCATTCCTGAGCTGCCTGTTCCAGACATAGGTAAGGTGAGCTGGTTACGCGTTTGGAACACGAAACGAAGTAGTTCCATAGTCTCTGTCATGATCTCGAGAAACTCCGGATCCAAATGGCCAAGAACAGGCGCGGCCATCGCACGTAGCACGCGGGGATCTACGTTGCTGGGCCCCGGCCCAAGGAGTATTCTCTCGCCAGGATCCCGGTGCACAATACTATCTAGCAATACGAACCGCCTCCTCTCCGGTATTCAGATAGGCCTAGCTTTTAAGAAGCCCTGCGCTCACCAGAATGCCGCGAAGCTTCTTGGATTCTTCAGCACCCAGCGGTTGAAGTGGCATCCTGGGTGCGCCTCCTGAGTAACCCAGCATATCCATGGCAGCTTTCAGTCCGGCCACTCCCCACCTCCTGGTTACTGCGTCGTTTACAGGCAGCAGCCGAATCTGGATTTCCCTTGCACTCTCTATGTCCCCACGCTCAAAACACTCTTGGAGGGAGGCGCACTCATCGGCCATGATGTTAGCCACAGCCATGGTACCGCCTGCGCCCCCGACAGCCAGCGTCGCCAGAAAGAAACTGCCCGAACCGGCAAACACGGAAAAGCCCGTGGGGGTATTCGCCACTATCTCCGCTATCTGGACGATATTACCCGAACTGTCTTTGATGCCCGTGATATTGGGGTGACAGGCGAGCTCACACACAAGGTCCGCGGGCATGTTCACTCCTGTGTTTGCCGGCATGTTATAAAGCAGTACAGGGATAGGAGATGCGTCAGCCACGGCAAGGAAATGCGCTCTGAGCGCGTGGGACGTCATGGCGTTCTTGTAATAACTGGGGTTTAAGACCAGCGCTGCGTCTGCGCCCAGCGCCGCTGCCCGTCTGGTGAGGGAAATGGTTTCCCTCGTTGACTCGCATCCGGTACCTGCGATTACCTTCTTGCTGGGTGTGAAGTTCTGCCTGACAAGGTCAATCAGTGTCTCTTTCTCTTTTCTTGTTAAGAGTACACACTCACCGTTTGACCCCGATACGACCACTCCCGAGAGCCTTGTGCTCTCCCACCGCTTAAGATTCCTACAAAGGGCTTGCACATCAATAGCCTCGCCACTGAAAGGCGTGGGAATCGGGGCAAACACTCCTCGAAACATCTGGACCAATCCTTTCGTGTAAACCACTAGTACACCGCCAAGACTGCACCGTGATCCTGCCTTTAAATTTCAATTCTACCCATGCAAGAAATTACCTCTTTTGGCAAAAGCCCATATCTACTTCACAAACCGCATCTTGGGTAATGTTCAAGAAGGGGCTTTTGCCATGGCAGCGGTACTGCACATACTTACCTGGCTCAAATAGCGGTGAAGACGTGGGTCGGTGCATCAGAGGATGTTCTTTATGTTCAGCTTTTCTTTCTCCGGGATATGTTCGATGAGCTTTTTCAGTACGGTGAGTTCTGCCGATGCCAGCGCTTTGTCCTGGTACCTGATATACTCGCCGATCCTGGAAAAGGACATTTCGATGTTGTCGATCTCTCTGTGATCAATTACCACCGCCCACCATTGTCTGTGTTTCTCCCAGGTTGAGTGGGCGGCTGCGATCCTGTCCTCTGCCAGCTTCCAGTCTTCGTCACGTATGGCGTTCAAGACATGATCGAAATCCCGAGTCAAGTTTCTTGCGCTGCTTCCTAGGGCAACCAGTACGGTTACGCCCAGGCCGATCAGCACCACGATGGATACGACCAAGAATACGTAGATTCTCACCGTCTGCCTCCTCCATCCGGCAGTTTAGTCTGAAAGAACAAGCGGCCAAGAGTATCGATGCTGGCGAAGAATACTTCGCCCGGGTCATCGATGCCAAACTTGGCCAGTTCTGTTTTTAGCCAGTTTTCGTCCAAGTTGATCTTTCTTAGGTTATCGCGGTTCACCACTCCGTCGATAATAAGCGTTGTCGGGAGCCCTTCATACTTGGTAGGTATGCCCAGGTCCTCAGGCTGCACAGGTCTTTTCTGGGATTTTGGTATGATGCTTAGGTGCCCGTTAGTTTCAAAGATCGCGTACTCGACGTCCGCTATATTGAAGAAGTTTTTGGCTCGCAACTGCTCAAGCAGGTCATTGAGGTTGATCCTAAGGCGCTTCAGCTCCCCCTCCACAAGTTTTCCGTTCTCAATCACTACACTGGGTCTGCCACACACTACACCTCTGGCCCTTTCGCTCTTCAGGTTGACAAGTGATAGGATCACCTGTAGTAGCATCACGGTTAGAATGGGCACCACGCTGTTTATCAATGGTACCCCCACATCTTCCATGGCAATGGCGGCTATTGCGGAAATGATTATTACCACGACAAGTTCGAAGGCTTGCAGTTGACCCACCTGGCGTCTTCCCATAAGTCTCATGGCAAACACGACGGTGATATACAGGATGACTGTCCTTATTACCAAAAGTAGCATAAGAGATCACCCAGTGTAGGATTGACCAGGACAGGTTTATTATATGTAACCGGGTCAACCATCAAACGGGGCGGACTGCCGTTACAGCAATGGACTGTAGTTCTTAACTGGGAACATCAAGCAGGAAATTTATTCTTTGAGGAGAATCAATAATTATTGCAACATTTTGGCATTAGAACAGCGATTTTCCATTCTAGACCTGAAAGGGGGCGATAGCAGGGAAAATTGCCTTATTTCGTGTGCAGCCTACGGCTACAGCAAGCGTGAAAGGAGAAGAATGTATGTTCAGAAAGCTAATCGTGTTGCTCTCCTTGTTGGCACTCGTCAGCGCAGGCTGTGGACAGGCAGCAACTACACAACAACCTACTATAAAGATAGGAATCAATGCTGAACTCACCGGAGATATACCCAAAGTGGGAGAAGCGACAAAGTACGCGGCTCTGATGTGGCTTGAAGACATCAATGCTGCCGGCGGCCTGGAAGTGGGAGGAAAGAAGTACAAGGTCGAACTGGTTATAGAGGATAACGAGTCAAAAGCGGAGTCTGCGGTAGCAGCCAATACCAAGCTCATCACCCAGGACGAGGTACTCATCATTGTCGGACCGCAAGCGTCCAAACAGGCGGTGCCTGCGGGTGAGGTCGCCAATAACCTTCAATGCCCCATGATCAGCCCCTGGTCCACGAATCCACGAACCACCCTGAATAGACCCTGGGTGTTCCGTGCCTGTTTCCTTGACCCCTTCCAAGGACCGGTGATCGCAAACTTTGTCACCCAGGAGTTCGGCTTCAAGAAGGCCGGGGTACTGTATGACGTGGCGAGCGACTACCCGAAGGGTCTTGCTGAATACTTTAAAAAGGCCTGGGAAGATCTGCACGGGCCTGGCTCGGTCGTGGCATACGAGAGTTTTACCACCAAGGACCGGGACTTCAGCGCACAGCTGGCCAAGATCATCGCGTCTGGCGCCGAGTTTATCTTCACACCTCAGTATTATGACGAAGTCCCTCTGATCCTGAAACAAGCCCGCGAACTCGGCTGGACGAAGCCTATCGTTGGTAGCGACAGTTGGGGTTCTGCGGAGCTTGTAAATCTCGCCGGAGAGCTCTGCTACGGGCTGTTCTTTAGCACCCACTATGCAGCGGCAGGCGCAAAGGGAGCCACAAAGGCGTTCATTGACAGGTACAATGCGAAATATGGGTATGTCCCCGATGACGTTGCCGCCCTTACCTGGGATTCGCTGCTACTTGTGCAAAAGGCAATTCAAGATGCCGGACCGCTTACCGGTAACCTTAAGGAAGACAGAAAACGCGTGAGGGATGCGCTTGCTTCCATAAAAGACTTCGAGGGTATCACCGGCAAGATGACCTTTACCGAGGACGGGGACCCCATCAAGGCGGCTGTAATCGTAAGAATCAACGACAGGGGCGAGTTCGAGTTCTACAAGCATGTGAGTCCGTAGACTAAACGCCCCAAACCCCACAGGTTCACATTGTTTCGGGAAGGCCGGGGAAAGCATCTGGACCTTCGCCCCGGCCTTTTGACCAAAGCAAGGGGTGAATATACATCATGGGCTTTTTCTTGCAGAATATCGTTAACGCACTCCAATGGGGCAGCTTTTACGCGCTGATCGCTCTTGGATACTCTATGGTGTACAGTGTACTAATGCTCTTTAACTTTGCCCATGGCGACATTTTCATGGCAGGAGCTTACATCGGCTTTTTTGTAGCCAGCGCTCTTTTGGGTTTGAATGCACTGGGTATCGTAGTAATGCCCGGTTGGCTGCTATTCGTGCTTACCGTCATCTTGGCAATGATGCTTACATCGCTGCTCGGAATGCTCGTGGAAAGAATCGCCTATCGCCCGCTCAGGGGTGCCCCAAGAGCCTCTGCAGCGCTGACCGGGATGATGGTAGGCATCATTCTGCAGACAGGCAACCTGGCGCTGCTCGGTGCCAAGCGCCGGACCTTCCCCGCGCTGATACCCACTGTCACGTTTCAAATCGGAGAAGCAAGCGTTACTAACACGCGAATCATGATCGTGGCCATCTCGGTCGTGCTGATGCTGGCGTTACACTTCTTTGTAAGAAAAACCAAATGGGGGATGGCCATGCGCGCCATGGCTTATGACTTCGTGGTTGTCCCCTTGATGGGAGTACCGATCAACAGCATCGCCCGTCTGGCCTTCGGCCTCGGTTCGGCTCTTGCGGCAGTCGCCGGTATTCTATTTGGCATCGCCTA
Source organism: Symbiobacterium sp. (assembly GCA_020725675.1). Taxonomy (GTDB): domain Bacteria; phylum Bacillota; class Sulfobacillia; order DUSP01; family DYEP01; genus DYEP01. Next base: position 9,720 of record DYEP01000047.1, read on the forward strand.
TCCCGTACTGGAGCCGTACATGGGGCTGCTTGTAGGTTGGAAGGCCTTTGTTGCCGCGATCTTAGGGGGGAGGGGTTCGGTCTTGGGCGCTGCCGTAGCCGGTTTCCTCCTCGGTTTCATAGAGATTTTCGTAGCTGCAGTCTTCCCATCCACATTGAGGGACCTGATCGCCTATTCTATTATCCTGCTCATATTGACCTTCCGGCCCCACGGGTTCTTCGGTGAACCTTATAGCGCGCGCCTTAGACTGTGACTTGCCGGAGTTTATCAAAAAACCAAACTGACAGACGAGGGATATCAATGGAAGCGAAAATTGATGTCGCGCCGGTCCCCAGGAAACCGGCAGCACGCGTACGTAAAGTGATCAGGGAACGGCTCGCCCGAGTTCCGCTGATCGGTTGGCTTTTCGGTATGCTGGCCGCAGCGCTCATCGAATATTTCTTCGGGCTCCCTCTTGCCCGGGCGCTTGGACTGAGCAAAGTACCTCTCTTGTTCGGTACAGATGTCATCAGCCTAATCTTGAAGAGCCCAGGAGCCTTATTGAGTACCCTGGTCTATGTATTACTGGTATATATTGCCCCTACTTTACTGGTCGCTGCATTCACGCATTCACTTGCAAACACGCTGGCAGAAATACTCCTAAGACTGCCAGGCGGAGGATCGCTTCTGGTTCACCTCGGCGTTTTTTATGCAACAATCCACATCTGGTCCGGCCTGAACGTGTACAGGGTGCTTATACTGAAACTCATGCTAATAGCTGTAATGGCAACGCTCAGCCTTAACGTGATAAACGGTTATATGGGCGAGTTCTCGTGCTCCCACCCTGGTTTTCTGGCCATAGGGGCCTATACATCGTCCGTGTTGACAGTATTGCTTTTCGTTAACGATG
>DYEP01000005.1 GCA_020725675.1 Symbiobacterium sp.
AGCAAGAAGTTTTATTTTGGCGGTTATGGCCTGCAATGCAATTCCCTCCGTTCTGCTTAAATACTAGCAGATACTGGAGACATTTGCAACCGCCATTCATCCCCCGACTAAAGTCAGGGACATTCTGGCGAATGATTCGTAAACTGGGCGCTCCCCGCCTGACCTCGATATGCTTACAGCCTCATCCCTGCGACCGCCCGTGCCACGCTGTCAGGCACATTAAGCCCCGAAGCAGTAAATGCGACGCACAGCAACGATAGCACTAACAAGGGTACTAGCATGGACCAGCCCGGGTCGCAGCTTCGACTCTCTCCACGCTTGAAAAAGGCTAGGTTCACGATGGGCAGGTAGTACGCTGCGTTCAGCCAGCTGCTAAGAACCAGGAGTATCACAAACTCCCACATACCCTCATATGCTGCTCCAAGCCCGAGATAATACTTGCTCAAGAAACCCGCCAGCGGAGGGAACCCGATCATGGTGAGTGCGCCGATTGCAAACGCGCTCAAGGTTAACGGCATAGTCTTGCCTAACCCGGCCCATTCTGAGATCCGGCGCTTCCCTGTTTCATGGATGACCGCTCCAGCCGACAAGAACAATAACGATTTCATCACCGCGTGTGCAAACACATGGAAAATAGCGCCTCGAAGCCCCAAGGGACCGAGCATCCCCACCCCCAAAGCCACGTAGCCCATCTGTGCAATGCTGGAATATGCGAGCCGCCTTTTTATGTCCTCCTGGACTAAAGCTGCAAACGACCCAAGGAGCATAGAGACCACGCCTGCAGCCAGGACCATCCAGAACCAGCCGGTGAGCCTCAGCATGTCCGGGGAGAACATGTGGTAACACGTGCGAATAAGTCCATAGGCACCCATCTTAATCATGATGCCGGACAGCAACGCCGAGGCAGGCGACGGCGCCACAGGGTGCGCCCTGGCAAGCCATATGTGCATGGGGAAAATGCCGCCCTTGGTAAAGAACGCGAGCAAGAAGCCTGCAAATACGCCGAACGCAAGCCGACTCGGAGTATCTATCAAGTGGCGCGCCCCTATGTCAACGCTGCCTGAAATATACTTTACGCCCACAGTGGCAAAAAACAGCGCAAGACCCCCGGCGATGGTCATGAACAGATATGTGGTCCCAGCCCTATTCGCCTCGTCCGTGCCGTCATGCACCACAAGGTAATAAGCAGGAATAGACATCAGCTCGAAATAGACGAAAAAGGGCACAAGTTCGGCTGCCATGAACGCGCCCACAGCGCCTGACATGGTAAGCATAAGCGTGCCGTAATACCTGGCCAGCTTGTGACTGCCTTTCATATACCCCATCGAAAATATTGACACCAGGAGCCACACCGCGGATGCAAGCGTGCCAAAAAACCACGAGAGCATGTCTACCCTGAACGCGAGCCAGTGAAGCCCCGGTCCTTCTTCAAGCTCCCAGGCGAGCACCTGCCCGGATAACACCGCAGGAGCCATCAGCAAGAATGCTGTTAATACTGCAATGCTCACCAGCACTGCACACCAGCTGCGGACCCGGTCGTCGCTGCAAAGATAACACGCGACCGAGCCAACAAGACACAAGATAAATGCCACCGGCAAGAGGATCTCATGATTCATCGGATACGCCTCCGAACATTAATGCGCGCTGAGTAGCCGGGTGAAGGGAATCCTCCAAAGCAGAATGCCCGCCAGCGCGACAATGAGGATGAAGGTACTGAAATTAAAATTCCCCACGTTTATCTCTCTGAACAGTCCTTCCGTGGCCGGCACGTGGTCTATCTTGCGGAGCGTGATAAACCCTCGCCTGTAGGTTCGGGAGAGCCACCTGGACAGATCGCTTTGGAGATGTTCGGCGCCGCGCTCGGCATTTACGATCATACGGCCTGACTCCCTACATGCTGCTAGCACGCAGTTCCACACATAGCCTGCACCGTCGAGCGCACGCGTGATAGCCAGCCCCATTAGAGCACCGGCGCTGCGCACCAGCCATTCTATACTCAGTACTTTCGGCGGGTGCCAATGGAACAGGTGGTACCGCACACCGACTACGAAGATCACAATGCCTATACCTATGGAGACGAACACTCCGGAGATATCATGCAGAGTGAAGAACCGTATATGCAAAAGATGATGCTCTATAAAAGACGCGTCATAGTGCAGCACATGTAGCGCTCCTATGATGAACCGGTCAAGGAACAAATTCGGAAATAGCCCAAACAAAAGCAGCACCAGCGCGAGCAGCCCCATCCCGATCTTCTCTGGAATAGACTCGTAATAGCGTTTTGCCATGCCTTCAGGCGTCTTGCCCAAAAAGACAAACGTGAAAAGTTTAATGAAGGAGCACGCCGTACCCCCGCCTGTCACGACAAACAGCTTCTCTGCAAGCAGTAGCCCTGTCCCCCCGTGTTCCGCAGCTTCGACGATGGCGTGGTGCAGCAGGGTCTTGCTCGCATAACCGTTCAACCCCGGGAACCCCGAGATACCCAGTGCAGCGAGCAGTCCTACCAAAGCGGTGAAAGGCATGTAACGCGCAAGCCCCCCAAGCTTATACATGTTCAGTTGGTGGGTCTTCAGATAGACGGCTCCAACCACCAAAAACAGCGCGGACTTAAACAGCGCGTGGTTTACAATATGATATAGACCTCCTGCCATGCCCATGGCGCCGTGGTGACCCAGGTATCCTGCTACCCCAAGCCCCATAAGTATGTAGCCCATCTGACTTACGCTGTGATACGCCAGCATCTTCTTGGCATTCTCCTGCAGCAGCGCCATGCATACGCCGAGTAACATGGTGGCTATCCCCACCCAGATCACAAATAGCCCAAGCTGCTCCGAGAAGTGAAGCGCTTCCTCGACATGATGATGACCTGCAGGCATAAAGATAATGCTTACCACCCGAATGATGCCGTAAGCGCCCGTTTTTATTAGGATGCCCGAGAGCAGCGCGCTAGCAGGCGAAGGCGCCACCGGGTGCGCGTGCGGCAGCCATACATGCAGCGGCACCATGCCCGCCTTTATGCCAAAGCCCGAGATCAGACATACTGCGATTACCGCCTTCCATATCCCCGCGTGAGACAGAAGCTCCCCGACAGGCTCCACCAGCACGGAACCGGTGAAGTGATATAAAAGAGCAGTGCCTGCCACAAACATGAGTCCGCCTACAACACCAAGGAAAAGATAGAGGTTCCCCGCTTTGAGTGAGTCTTCTTTCCTCGAGTGGATTACCATGAAGTATGAGGTGAAGGTCATGGTCTCAAAAAATAGTAGCATGGTCAAAAGGTCCCGGGACAATATGACTCCCAGGGCAGCCCCGAGCGTGAGCATGGAAAACATCTGGTAAGAGGGTTGGTTATCCTCATGCGACATGTATTCTATGGAATATACCGTAGAGCATAGCCATACAAACGAAATACAGGCGGAAAACGTCATTGCGAGCATATCCACGCCCAAATTCAGACCAAAAGACGATGCGAACCCGGGCAGGCTGACAAATACCTTCGCGCCGTGCGCCGCATCCGGATACAGCGACATTACTGACGCGAAGGTGAGCACAGAGCCCGCAGCGGCAACCAGGTTGGACCGCCGGCCTGACAGTGCAGCCACAACCGACACTGCAAAGGGTATTAGGATCGCAGCTGTAAGCATCATCTGACACCTCCGAACAAGGCGGACGCGACGACGTCAACCACGGCAAGCGTGGGTCTTGGCCACAGCCCGAGAAGCATAGACAGTCCGCAGAGGATTAGTATAGGGTACAGCATAGACGGCGGCGCCTCGGGCCCTTCGGACCTTTCAAAATCCCCTTTTGAAAAGAACGCACGGATTACAATAGGAAAGAAATAAGCAGCGTTCAGTACCGCTGACGTCACCAGCAAAAGGGGTACCCAGAACGCATCATTGAGCAAGCCGCCCTGAATCAGATACCATTTACTCAGAAAGCCGTTAGTAGGCAGCGCCCCTACCATGCCGAGCGATGCGAGACCGAACGCAGTCATGGTCATAGGCATCCTGCGCGCAAGGCCCGACATCTCGCTGATGTTCTTTTTGCCAGTCACAGTGATAATGGCGCCAGCCGCAAAGAACAAAGTGATCTTCAGCAGGGCATGATTTACAAGATGCAAAAGTCCCCCGGTCACCCCGGTACGGTTCAACATTGCCGCGCCCAGTACGATGTAACCGAGCTGCGATATGGTGGAGTAGGCAAGCCGTCTTTTCAAGTTGTCTTGTCTGAGCGCAAACACCGAACCCATCAGTACGGTCACGCCGGCAGAAAGCAGCATGAAGGCATTGACGTGAAGGCCGGACACCAATCCTGCACCATAGAACGAGAAAGTCGTCCTGTATATCCCAAATATGCCCGACTTCACTACAGCCACCGCGTGCAGGAGCGCGCTCACCGGCGTGGGGGCCACCATGGCTGACGGCAACCACGGATGCAGGGGCATAATCGCAGCCTTCACCCCAAACCCGTAAAAAAGTGCAAGAAAAGCGCAGCTGAGCAGGCCTGTCTGCGCCATGTCTAGAACGCGCTTGCTGCCTGCGAACTCAAAGTCCCCGAATACTGCGGAGGATATGATCAGCCCACCAAGAACCAACCCGGCGCCGACCAGCGAAAAGCATATATACCTTCTACCGGCTCGCTGTGCTTCCTCGCTACCTTCGTGAATCACCAACGGGTACGTTGCAAGCGTCAGCATCTCGTAGAATAGGTAGAGTGTGAGCATATTGCCGGCGCCAGCAATACCCATGGTCGCCGCAAGCGACAAAAGGAAGAATGTGAAGTACCTGCGCCTGTCATGCTCGTGAGCCATATACCCGGTGGAGTACACCGTGGCGAATACCCAAAGGCAGGATGCGGTAAGCGCAAACAGCGCGCCCAGCCTGTCGAGCCGCAATGCCAGAGGAAGCAAGGGAGTGATATAAAGGACAGGCGAGGAGTACTCGTTCCCTGCGAAGACTCTCTGAACACAAAGCCCTACGAGTGCCGCGGTGATTACGGTTGTCAACACCGCCAACAGGTTTCTCCGGGTATCATCCCCAGACGGTAGAAGCGCTATCACAACCGCTCCCGTTACAGGTATTACGACTGCCAGTATGAGCAGTGGCCAAGTCAATCCAGTTCATCTCCTATTTCAGCAAGAACTTATCAACTGCACGATACACCAGGGCAAGGGGGATCTTGGGAAAGAGCCCAAGCACCACGCAGCAGGCGGCCAGCAGCACCACGGGAAGCCTCATGGATAGCGGGATGTCCTCTTTGGCTGCGCCGCCTTCTCCGGCCGAGTATATCCTTCCAACTAGCGGGAGGTAATACCAGGCATTCAGAAAACTTGATACTACCATTAGCACCACGAATACGGGCTCGCCACTCTGCATCGCGCCTTCTGACAGGTACCACTTGGACGCAAAACCGGCAAGCGGCGGAAAGCCGATCATGGACAGCGCCGCAATACTGAACGCTGCCGAGGTCCAGGGCATAGTCTTTGAAAGACCAGCAAAGTCCCTCACCTGGCGGACGCCCGCGACGTGGATAAACGTACCCGCCGAGAGGAACAGGCAGCTCTTCATTATGGCGTGGTTCAGGATGTGTAGCATGGCAGCAGCAAGGCCAGCCGGAGAGCCCAGCCCGATCCCAAGAAAGACATATCCCATCTGCGCCACAGTAGAATACGCAAGCAGCCTCTTTACATCCACCTGCACGAGAGCAAACAGTGAGCCCCCCAAAATCGCCATTGTGGAGAATACGAGCAGGATGTAGCGTATGGCCAGCGCCACCGGAAACGACTCGGTAAATAGCCCTGAAAACACCAGGTAAAGCAGTTTCATCAGCGCAAACGCGTAGATCTTCACTACAAGGCCCGAGAGCACGGCGCTCGACGGGCTGGGCGCCGAAGAATGAGCATCAGGGAGCCATATGTGCAGCGGGAATAATGCGGATTTCACGGCGAATCCTACAACAAAAAAACTCGTGGCGACCCACGTGACGGTGGGATAAAACATCCATACCCGCCTCAACTGTAGAGCGACAAAATCCACATTCAAGTGCCCAGTGAGCATGTACAGCATCCCAATACCAAAAAGCACAAAACCAGATCCGATGGTAGCAAGCAGGAGGTACTTGAGCGCCGCCTCGGTTGCTTCCCTGTCACCCTTTGCAGCCACAAGCGCGCATGCACAGATCCCGGAGACCTCCATGAACACGTACAAGTTGAAGAGATCGTTGGCCATGGCCATTCCGAGCATGGCAGCAAGGAGCAGCAAGAACGCAGTGTAATACCATCCTGTGACCTTGTGGCCAAGTTCCTGGCCTATGTCTCCCGAAGCGTACCAAAGGATAATGGCCCCAACGCCCGTGAGCAGCACCAGCATAAAACTCTCAGCGTAGTCGATTTTCACTGCGATGCCCCATGGCGGGATCCAGCCACCGAGGTTATAGGTGACGGGTTGACCGGAAGTGATTACGGTGTTCATTAGTACCAAGCTCCCGAGCACTCCAAAACCCATGGCGAGCGCTGCAAGCGGGGCACACTTCTTCCTGTCCCACCTCGCCACTATGGGCATCATGTACCCTGCTATGAGCAAAAATACGACAACCATTACAGGAAGGTTCTTTAGCATTTAATACGGCAACTCCTCAGTCAATTTCTGCAAGCCACTCTCTTATCACGGTTCCGCCCAACACGTGTTGGCGGACAATGGCTCTTGCCCTGTCGGGAGTCACTCTGGCGTAGGTCACTTCCCCCACGCGCACCAGGGGTTCCTGCTCACAATATCCAATGCATCCAGTCTGCCTTAGCTTCACAGATTTGATCCCGTATTGTTCCAGAGACTCTGCCAGCGCCAAAAACACCTCGCGCGCCCCCGCTGAGATCGCGCAGGTCCCCATGCCCACTATGATCGAGAGTTCACGCTCAGCCAACGCGATCTGTCCCCCCTCTATCTTCCAGTAGACTTGATCTCGATTATCTCCTCAGGCTCTATCGTCCCATAAAACTTGTACAGCTTGACGACAAGCCCCAGAGCAAATGCTGTCACGCTGACGGATACCACGATCCCGGTGAGGATCAGCGCTGACGGAATCGGGTTTGCGTACAGCACGCCATCTGTTCCTAATTCAATGATAGGCGCCCTGGAGCCGCGTATGTTGCCAGAAGCGATAAAGAACAAGAACACGCCGCTTTCCATTATATTTATGCCTATGATCTTCTTCATAAGGTTCGACCGGGTGAGCACAGTGGCTATCCCTATGCCGAACAGCACCAGAGACACAAGATACGGGTAATTGGAAAGCACTGCCCGCCACAGGTTCATTCCTCGCTACCCTCCTCGATAAGCTCGACGAACAACGTGAGGATGGTCGAGCCCACCTTGACCCCGACGCCCACAGTGATCACGAGAATCAGCCCGCTTGACAAAAGCTCTCCTGGTTGACCCGTAGGAATACCCGCCGCCTTGTTGACCAGGAAGGAGGCTCCGCGCAGCACTCCCACAAGTCCGACTGTAGCATACCAGGCAGTACCGAGTGACTCCACCACCGTGGAAGTGTTGTGGGAGATCTTCTTGAGCCCTTCGCGGAGTCCGAACACCAGCACGAACAATACCATGCTCAGCCCGAGCACCATGCCCCCAGAAAAACCGCCACCAGGGGACAGATGCCCGTGCATGATCACGTATATCCCGTAGATCTGGATAAACGGTATGAGGTGGCTGACAACCTCTTTTAGGATAAAGTCGTGCATGGCACACCTCCTCAGTGGGATCCGCTCTTCAGCGTGAGCATGACCGAAACGATAGCTGCAAACAGCACCGTGGTTTCGATAAGTGTATCGTACGCCCTGTAGTCCACAATGATCTGCGCTACTACGTTCAGCGCTCCCGTCTCCTCCACACCGTGTCTCACATACCGGTCATAGACATAGTTGTGGGTGGGGTTAAAACATCCGTATGTGGGCATCTCCCCGACCGCCAGAACAAGCGTGGACAGTACCACCACCAGGAGCAAGTAAGCAACTACCTTCACTTTTCCCGCCTCCTGGTCCTTGTGATCACCGCCACCATAATTGTAGACATCCCTACGCCTGCTGCCGCTTCCGTGATGGCAATATCCGGCGCGTTGAGTTCAAGCCATATGAGAGACATGACCAGGCTGTAAGCACCGAAAAGAATGACAGCATACAGCAGGTCTTTCATACGCATGACAACGTATGCGCAAATGATGAGGAGCGTCATGAATACAGCGTTTAAGATATCCGAGTTCAACCGGTAACACCTTCTTTGTCACGCGTGTAGTAATCGAGAACCCGGGTGCCCGGGACCGGAGCGACGCCTCTCTTGTAGGCAGTACCTGCTATCATATGCGTGGCGGTGGGGCTTATGACCCATACGAGCGCCCAAAGCATCATCAGCTTAATCACACTTTCCAGAGAACGAGAAACGAGCGCGGCACCGAGCAGCGTAAGCGCAGTCCCCAGGGTGTCGCACTTGGCGGTGGCATGCATGCGCGTATATACGTCAGGCATCCTTAGGAGTCCGATTGTGCCTACTGCGAGGAAAAACAGCCCCCCGGTAAAAAACATCACCGCGATCATCTCAAGAGGAGTCACCTGCATCCGCCCCTTAGTAAAGCCGTCCCTTTTTAATACCTTTCAATACGGCTATGGTAACAATAAAGCTGCACAGCGCGTAAACAAGCGCCACGTCGAGGTAGGTATACGACCTGGTCATGTTGGCGATCATCACTATTATAAGGATGGTCTTGGTGGTCATCACGTTAATGGCCACAAGCCTATCTTCAGTTCTTGGGCCCACCACTGCCCGGTACAACGACAGAAAACTCAACAGCCCAAGCGCCGCTATAAAAAAGAAGAATAGCCGGTCAGTCAATTTCCAGATCCCTCTCAATGGCCTTGAGTTTATCTTCCATCACCCAGTGGTGTACAGACTCTGCACCCTCCTGTGTGAGGCAATGTACTACGAGCTTGTCGCCCGTAAGACCCATACTGATTGTACCTGGAGTCAAGGTGATGGAGTTGGCGTACATTACCTTTGTCAGATCCCTGGAAAGACTGGTGTGCATAGTAATCACCACAGGCGAAATAGGGAGCCTTGGGTCAAGCACAATCCGCGCAATGTTAACATTCGCCTTTACGATCTCAAACAGCAACGACAAAAAGTAAGCCAGGGACTTCCTAGAAAACAGCACCTTGTATGGCAGTACGTCTTTCCTCTGTTCAATGTTCATCAAAAACTCCCGCCAAAAGAGCGTTATAAGAAAGGAAAACGCCGCCCCGACTGCCAGGTGTTGAAAGTCGAGACGGGCAGATACTAGCAACCAAAATACAAGAAGGCTTGCGAACATCGCCCGGAAACCCGGTTTGGTTGACGTCTTCATCAATTGCATTTTATCCACCTTACTACTATGTAGCATCCTATAATTAGCCTTACTGTCTGACTACATTTTCTTTTCATTCTTCATGTGAACGTGAATACCTTCTCAACCACACACAGATTTTTTCTGATCTGTCGTCCTGAGTATACCTCTCACTTTGCAGGCCAACACTAGTGCCGGAGGTGGTATTGTTTGGCCGTACGCAGCACGTACAATATTATACGTGGAACAACATGGGAATTCTTGCGGGCAGGTTGGTGGCTTCTCCATATCATCGCGATTGTGCTCGTAGCGTACCTCGGTTTCTTGTTCTGGCCAAGGTAGTGCCAGGCTGAAGGAAAACCCTCCTTCGTCCTAGAAATCCATCGAGTAACACAGGTGGAGGGGGGTTTTTCCACTGTTGCGGAAGTACTTGTGTTGCCTCGTTGCCTCATTAATGTGCCTGATCTGGGCACAAGCACTTCAATCTTCGCTTGAGGGCTACACGCCGCCCGTGCATAGCGCGCCATACCCTGCTTCACGCAGCCTTGAACCGCTGTCGGAGCGCGTGGTGCTGGTCATCGTGGACGGGCTGAGAGCCGACACGTCTGCAGAGATGGAATTCTTAAATGCTCTTCGGGCACAGGGCTATCATGCGCTTGCCCGGACAGGTCAACCCTCGTATTCAAGACCCGCGTATGCCGTGCTGCTGACAGGGGCTTCCCAGGAACTCACAGGCGTTGTGTTGAACAGCCACTCCGGAAGAGTTGAATTGGATACGCTGCTGCGCTCTGCAAAAAGGTCAGGAAAGAAGACAGCGCTGATCGCCCACGTGTGGTGGAATGAACTTGAGGGGGGAGATGCGGACGTGACTTGGGTCTATTCAGACCAGGCTTCCAAAGATCCCACTACTGACAGGCAAGCGCTGCAACAGGCGATCACGGTGTTGGACTATCATGAGTGTGATCTCGTCATCCTGCATTTTTGCTATGTTGATACCGTGGGACACGCATACGGCGGTGCTTCAACGGAGTACCTTCAAGCAGCCAAAACAGTGGACAGCTACATCAGCGCACTATGGTCATCTATGGATCCAAACAGGGATACGTTGATCGTCACTTCCGACCACGGCATGATGTCGAAAAACAGAAAGGGCGCAGGCCACGGGGGCTATGAGAAAGATGTGATCACCGTACCACTAGTGATGGCGGGGCGCGGCATTTTACGCGGTCAGGGCAGTATCCACCAGCAAGTGGACATCGCGCCCACTATCGCTGCACTGCTTGGCATACCCTCCCCTTCACATACTACAGGCAGGGTCATTTGGGAAGCGCTTAATGCTGAGCCCCGGGTGCGCGCCCAGTTTCAACTGGCCGAAGCAGAGCGCATTGCGTGGTTATCCGCCGAGTACCTGAAGGCCCTTGGCCGCAACAGCAGCAGGCAGGATTCAGCAGAAGCGGCATCTCTTTATGATGCGCGAAGGTATGAGGAGGCGGCAGCGCTCGCCACCGCGAATGCAGAAAGGTCTCTGGCCGCGATGGGTACATCCAGGCAGCGGAGGATCGCAATCGGCATCCTGCTCCGCACTCTGGTGCTGCTGATCCCGGTGCTCATCGTGACCCGGCGATATAAGAAGGCTGCAAAGATGCTTAAACCTCTTTTGATACCTGCACTTGAGTTCATCGCACTCACAGGGCTGTTCTACCGGTTCATACCCGGGAACACCTTCTCGCTGAGCGTGTTTCCGGACGCCGAGCTTTCCACATTCTTTATGATCTTCGCAGTGCCCTCCTATCTCGCGCTGGCCATAGTCTCAAGACGTCTGGTCGGACAACCTCGCCCAGAGCGGCTCGTCTTGCCCCTATACTCCGCGTACCTCGGGCTGTTTTCGGTTATCCTGGTCACTGCTGTGATCAACGGTCTTTGGGTCACCTGGTACCTCCCACACATGGGTATTGGTTTTATCCAGATGGGGGCTCTGCTTCAGGGCGGCTTTTTGTTGCTCCCCGCATCAGTATTCGCTGTGTTTGAGATGGTTTGGAGAAGGCTCCAATACCGGGGTATCACCGCGATGTCACGCCGGTGAGGGCCAAGAAACTCGTTGCAAGTAGGGCGGCATCAGGGTATTCAGCCTGGTTTGCCCTGGTTATCTGGCGGAATCGGGGAAGGCGAATGGCCTTCCCCTTTTTTCTTCCTTTGTCACTTCTTCACGATGTCCGGATTGGGCCCGATGGGTTCATTGATGATCAGGTGGCCCACAAGCGTTTCTTCTCGTTCTCCCTCTATTAGGATCTGTACTCTTTCGATGCCCGGCAGTTCGGTCAGGCTTTGGACGATTGAGTATACAGTCAAAAGCTCCCCTGCCGAACCTCCCCAGTGCTTCGTCTTCAATTCCCTGGTAAAGTTCACAAACGCTACTTTATCTACTACTTTTACCGGCGGGATCACCGACGCTTCCTTCGGAATAGTCCTGGAAAGGTCCGATCTCATGGGCCCTTTCGCTAGCTCCCTCACGATGACTTCTTCCAAGGATTCACCCTTCTTCGATACTGTTCTCTCCTCGGCCACCAGGTACTCCGCGTTCTTGTCAGCGAAGTAAAGTACGACAGTTACCGGGGTCTCCGTCGGCTCAGGAGTCACAGTGGGTTCAGTTGCCGGTGCCGGCTGTTTTTGTTCTGGCGGCTTTGGCTCGCTGGATGCTTGGGCGCACCCAATGAGCAGCAAAGCAACTAATAGCGTGGCAATAAGTTTCGTCACGGACATTACATCGCCTCCCTTCAGTAACCATACTACCACGCGGTTGTTTCATCCCAATTAACAGTTATTACGGACTTGTTAATTCTGAGGAAGTGTAGCAACGAAACGGGCACCGCCCAGGGGGCTATCCTTTGCGACCAGTGTCCCTCCGTGTAAAATCAGCGCGGCCCTGGCAATGGCAAGCCCGAGCCCCGAGCCGCCCGTTTTCCTGGATCTGCCGGGGTCCCCTCGGTAAAATCGCTCAAATATCTGTTCCCTCTGGCATTCCGGGATCCCGGGCCCCGTATCATCTATCACCACCTCAATGACATGAGAGGTCCGCCTTACTGAAATTTGTACAGTACCGCCTCTGCCCGCGTACCTTATGGCGTTGTCCAAAACGTTGTAGAACGCGCTTTCCAGAGAGTCGGGATGACCTGTAATGATCACAGGTGTATCGCCCATTTCTGTCTTGATGTGCACATCCGCTGTGTTCGCCGCGGTTTGAAGCCTCTGCACTACGCTTGACAGAAGTTCGCGCAAGTCAAACCTGGCTCCATCTTGATGGGTAGGGGGGCCCTCCATTCTCGCCAGGTCCAGGAGCTGCCCTGACAGGTGACTTATACGGTTCACCTCCGCTACGATGCTTCTTAGAAACTCCCTTATGGTCTCTACGTCCGGGTGATCGGCATCGATCAGCGGCTCAGCCAGTGCCTTGATAGAGGCTAGCGGTGTCTTCAGTTCGTGTGAAGCGTCTGCCACGAATGCCCTCCTTGAGCTGTCCAACCTCTCGATCTTTTGCGCCATGTCGTTGAACGCTCGCGCCAAGTCGCCCATTTCTCCCCAAGAAGGCTTTACCCGTGCGCTGAGTCTGGTCTTGGCCAGGTCTTTTACCCCTTGGCTGAGCGCTCTGATAGGACCTGTCACTGCCTGCGCAAGTGCAGCACTGAAGACCACTGCCACGACCAGGCATGCGACCCCAAGCAGCAACCAGGATCGCCTGTAATCGTTCACCGCTCTTTCTATGTCGTCGAGCCGCCCGGAAATGAATACCGCGCCTCTCACGGAACCTTTGTGCAGTACAGGCACTGCGACATACATCACCGGCATGGAGTCAATGTAATGCTTGATCGCTGCTCCCTGTCCGGACAGCGCCGAGCTGACAACGCTCCCGGTCAGCAAGTGATCAGAAAGAGTATCGAACGTGTCGGCCACCACCCGCCCCGTCGTGTCAAGCGCGAGGATGCGCACTCCTGCGCTGTTTCCGTAATCCCTCACCACCGACCGCACTTCCGCTTCGTGCCATGGCAGCATATCCGAGAGTACTCCCGCCAGTATGTTTGCGTGGGTAAAATACCGTACTTGACGCTCTTTCATGTATGTACCCTCGAGCGTGCGCAGCGATATATACCCAAAGCCGGCCAGGATCAGCACCGCCAGCGTCAGGTGAGTCAGCAGGATGCGGCTCCTCAGCGAATAAAACACATCCTTACCTCCTAAAATAGTATCCCTTACCCCAGCTGGTGAGGATATACATCGGGTTTGCGGGGTCGGGCTCGAGTTTCTCCCGAAGCCGTCTCACGTGCACATCCACGGTCCTGCTGTCTCCGTAATAGTCAAATCCCCACACCTGGGCGAGCAATTGATCGCGTGTGAATACCCTGCCCGGCGAAAGCGCCATCTCAAGTAGTAAATCAAATTCCTTTTGAGTGAGACGGATCTCCTCGCTGCCAAGTTCAACCCTGCGCTCTGCGGGAAATATGCGGAGTGCGCCCGATATGATGACCTCGCGCGGAGCCTCGCGCGCGGCGCGACGGAGTACGGCCCTCACTCGGGCATAGACTTCTTTGATGTTAAACGGCTTCGTGATGTAGTCGTCAGCCCCCACCTCCAGCCCGAAGATCTTGTCTACATCGTCGGACCTAGCTGTTAACATAATGATCGGCACATTGGACTTCTCGCGAACACGCCGGCACACCTCCATGCCTCCGATCCCCGGAAGCATGAGGTCAAGAAGGATCAGATCAGGGTGGAACTCGTCTACCGCACGCAGTGCCTGTTCTCCGTCCTCCGCTGTGAGTACTTGGTAACCTTCCTGCTCAAGGCCAAGTTTTAACCCCTTCCGAAGCGAAGGCTCATCGTCCACAACAAGGATCCGCATGACAAGTCATCACCTCACCCCGAGCTATTGCACACAAATGCGTAGATTCCTCCGGGGAATTTCTGCATGATCCGAGAGAAAGCAGGGTTATGCTCGGCGTGTATAGAACGATATCGTGGTAACATGAAACTGCAATCTGAGGGGAGAAGCGACCGTGGTTATGATTTCTGACAGGGCGAGAGATATCCCTCCATTCATCGTGATGGACGTCATGGAACGGGCGCAAGAACTTGAAAGACTGGGTAAGTCTGTAGTGCACCTTGAAGTAGGCGAGCCTGATTTTGACACACCAGCACCCATAAAGGAGGCGGCAATTAAGGCGCTTGCTGATGGATTCACTCATTACACCAGCTCATTGGGCCTGCCTGAGCTGAGAGAGGCGATCTGCGAGTATTACGAGAATGAATACAAGGTGCATCTCACTCCTGACCGCATACTAGTCACATCAGGTACGTCCCCTGCCATGCTGCTTGTATTTTCCACACTGCTTAACCCGGGGGAAGAGGTGATTATCTCTGACCCCCACTATGCGTGTTACCCCAACTTCATTCGTTATGTGGGCGGAGTGCCCCGGAAGGTACTTGTTCGGGAACAAGACGGATTCAGATTCTCTATCGACGAGCTGAAGTCAGCCATTACTGCGAAGACCAAAGCGATCATGATCAACTCGCCGTCAAACCCAACTGGGAACATATTATTCGAAGAAGACCTGCACCGGATCGCAGATCTTGGCCTGCCCGTGGTTTCCGACGAGATCTACCATGGCCTGGTATACGAAGGCAAGGCCCAATCCATCTTGAAATACTCCGACCAGGCATTTGTCATCAACGGTTTTTCCAAGCTTTATGCCATGACCGGGTGGAGACTGGGATACGTGATTGTACCTCCGGGCATGATGCGCGGGATACAAAAGTTACAGCAGAACTTGTTCATATGTGCGGCAGCCTTCGCCCAGAAGGCAGCAGTGGCTGCCCTCACTCAATGCGACGAACATGTGCGCAACATGGTAAACACGTATGATACCAGAAGGCGTTTTCTTATCCGCTCGTTGAGGGAGCTGGGCTTTGGTATCACTGTTGAACCGGTAGGAGCGTTCTACGTACTAGCAAACGCAAAACACCTGAGCGCTGATTCGTACCGGCTGGCGTTTGATATCCTCGAAAAGGCCAACGTAGCGATAACCCCGGGGATTGATTTTGGCCAGGGGGCTGAGGGTTACCTGAGATTCTCATACGCCAGTTCCATTGAACACATCGAAGAAGGCATGCACCGCCTCAAGTCTTACCTTGACACGTTCGTTTAACGTACGTAACCTACGCCGCAGGTTGCGCGGGCGCACACTTCGCGCCCGGTATGCTACCTGCTTGCTTGCCGTGTAAACAGCATTCAGCCAAGATGGTAAGGAGTGATCTGTTTGAAAGAGCTGAAATGCTTGTTCCTGGGTTTCGGTAACGCTGCCAGGGCCTTTCTCCGAATACTCGCAGACAGCGAGTCAGATCTTGCGTGCACGTACGGCGTGCGCATCACGATCACCGGCATCGCCACAAGAAGGAGGGGACGTCGCCTGTTTCCCGCCGGGGTCACGCCTCGAGCGCTGCATGAGCACTTCGCCGCAACAGGTGAATTCCTGGATTCTGTACCTTTTCACGGGGATGCTACGGAGTTTGTGTCCCGCTGCCCAGCCGATGTGGTGTTTGAAATGACGCCCCTTAACGTCACGTCTGGCGAACCTGCAGTATCTCACGTAAGGGCCGCTCTTGCCTCAGGTAAGCACGCCATTTCCGCAAACAAGGGCCCGTTGATCTTTGGCTTTCGGAGAACCCGTGAACTTGCTATGGAAGCGGGCCGCCGCTTCCTTTACGAAACAACGGTAATGGACGGTGCGCCCGTATTTAACCTGGTTGAGCGATGCCTGCCGGGGTGCAAGGTGCTGGGTTTTACAGGTGTGCTGAACTCTACCACCAACTACATCCTTGATTGTATGGCACAAGGGGCTGAGTTTGATCAGGCCCTGCGTACTGCCCAGGAGTGCGGGTTTGCAGAAGCAGACGCCTCTTTGGACCTTGAGGGCTGGGATTCGGCGTGCAAGACCGCAGCGCTTATGAACGTCTGGATGAACGCGGAGGTGAGCCCAGCAGAGATCAGAAGAGACGGCATATCAGGAATAGATGCACGGACCGTTCGTGAGCTACGCTCAAAGGGCATTTCGCTCAGGCTCGTGTGCCGCGCGTCAGTTCAGGATGGCCGTCCTGTCGGGGAAGTGGTGCTGCTCGAGGTGCCTGAGTACTCAGAGTGGGCTTCGGTGAAAGGCACCAGCTCGCTCCTTACGATCCGTACAGATCTCATGGGCGATATCACTGTAACAGAACACGACCCTACCATACAACAAACGGGCTACGGCCTATACAGCGACCTTCTCCGGCTCCTGAGGGAGGAGGCGGAGAATGGAACAGGGAGGTAATAGCATGATGATTGACCTTTCTTTCTGCCGGGAGCAGTTTCCCGCCTTGAAACAGAAAATCGGGGAATACCCTGCCGCATTTCTGGACGGGCCGGGAGGTACCCAGGTACCGCAGAGCGTCATAGACGCAATCACCGACTACCTAATCCGGTGTAACTCCAATACCCATGGTGCCTTCAGGACGAGTGCGCTCACTGACGACGTGATCAGGGCGGCGAGGGAAGCGATGAAAGATATGCTGGGCGCAAGATCTTCAGACGAGATCGCTTTTGGCCAAAACATGACTACGTTGAACTTCGCCGTAGCCAGAGCACTGGCAAGGGGAGCAAAAGAGGGCCAAGAGGTAGTCGCAACGGAAATGGATCACCACGCCAACATTGACCCGTGGAGGACGCTGCAGGATTATGGATTCGTGTTCCGGCAGGTCAGGTTCGACCCTGCCAGCTGCACGCTGGATCTGGATGATTTAAAGCAAAAGCTCAGCCCAAAGACAAGACTAGTCGCCGTAGGGTACGCGTCAAATGCTGTGGGCACCGTGAATGATGTAAAAGAGATCGTGCGCATGGCCCATGAAGTTGGTGCGCTTGCCCTGGTTGACGCCGTACATTACGCCCCGCACGGTCCCATAGATGTGGCAGACCTTGACTGTGACTTTTTGCTCTGTTCCGCATATAAGTTCTTCGGACCTCATGTAGGGGTGCTTTACTGTAAGAAGGAAGTGGGCGACGTGCTATCACCATTTAAGGTCGCCCCTCAGGATGAAGCAATGCCTTACAAGTTCGAAACCGGCACCTTAAACCATGAGGGCATCGCAGGAGTCACGGCCGCGATTGATTTCATTGCCTCCCTCGGAGAACCGTGGGAGGCACAGATGGATGGCCTCTCGGGGCTCACGGGGCGCAGGCGCTCCGTGGTGGCCGGAATGCGCGCAATCGAGTCGCATGAACAACCGTTGCTTGCCCGGTTGCTCGAAGGTCTCTCATCTATCCCGGGTGTCAGGGTATACGGTCCGCCACCTGGACACCCACGTACACCAACAGTATCGTTCACCGTAGCCGGCCACGCTCCTTGCGAAGTGGCAAAGTTCCTGGGAGAACGCGGGCTGTTCGTGTGGGACGGTGACTTTTACGCCACGACGTTAGTAAAACGGCTCGGGCTTTATGAAACGGGCGGACTTGTCAGGGTAGGGCTTGCCCCATACAACACGCCCGATGAGATCGAGCGGTTGCTTTCGGCAGTTGCTCACCTGGTGTCCTCGGGGCGATGAGCTATGATTGAGGTAACGATCAAGCACATACTCGAGTCGGCAAAGCGTATCGGGCCTTTTATCAGGCACACACCTCTTGAAGAGTGGGAGGAGCTCCGTACTCTCACCGGCGGACAGATCTATTTCAAGATGGAAAACTTGCAATACACCCATTCCTTCAAGATCAGGGGTGCGTTAAACCGTGTGATGACGCTTGATGTGGATGACAG
>DYEP01000048.1 GCA_020725675.1 Symbiobacterium sp.
ACACGGAAGTTAAGCCCTCCAGCGCCGATGGTACTCGGCGGGGAACCGCCCGGGAGAGTAGGTCGCTGCCGGAAAACCTTTAAAAGCCCTCATCTAATTGAGGGCTTTGTGTTTTGTTCACTGCGGGCGAAGTAGCAGAAGCAGTTCCCCTTCCTAACCCGGAGGGGTTTGGGAAGGAGCGTTTACAGATTTCCTTTCCCCCGAAACCATATAGACGATCCACTCACCGATATTAGTCGCATGATCACTGATGCGTTCAAGGTGTTGAGCGACGAACAAGAGATGGGTGGCCTGACGGATGTTCCTCGGATCTTCTATCATGTAAATGAGAAGTTCACGAAATACCTGGTTGTAGAGGTGATCCACATCATTATCCTGTTCTGAAAGGGACAACGCCAGATCCAAATCTTCAGTGATATACGCGGTCAGTGCATTGTGCACCATTTCCTGACTGATGTGCGCCATTCTGGGTATATCGACCAGCGGTTTGATCAAAGGCTCCCTTTTCAACTGGAGAGTAACGTAGGCGATGTCTGTGGCGTGGTCAGCCATTCTCTCAAGGTCAGTGACGATCTTGAGCGCAGTGCCTATCACTCTCAGGTCTTTGGCCACAGGCTGCTGGAGTGCGATGAGGTTAAGACATTTAGTCTCTATGCGAAGCTGCATCGCATCTACTATATCGTCATCCGCGATGACCTGTTCAGCTAGTTGCAAGTCGCTTCTTGCCAGAGATGTCACTGCACGGTGTATCGAGGACTCCACAAGAGCGCCCATCTCTAACAGGTTCTGGCGCAACTCGTAAAGCTCTTTTTGAAAGGATCCCCGGCTGGTACTCATATCGCGTTTCCCCCTTATCCAAATCTTCCAGTAATATAGTCCTCTGTCCTTTTGTCACGCGGATTAGTAAACACGGTTTTCGTCTGATTGAATTCAACCATCTCGCCGCTTAAGAAAAACCCGCAATACTGTGATACCCGGGCAGCCTGTTGCATGTTGTGCGTGACGATGACTATGGTGTAGTCTCGTCTCAATTCAAACAAGAGGTCTTCTAGTTTTCCGCTGGAAATTGGATCAAGAGCGGATGCCGGTTCATCCATGAGAAACACTTCGGGCCGTACGGCCAACGCACGAGCTATTACCAACCGTTGCTGCTGCCCTCCGGACAATCCCAGAGCACTCTTTTCGAGGCGGTCCTTAACTTCGTCCCACAATGCTGCGGCGCGCAGACTGCGTTCAACAATTTCGTCCAGTACCCCTCTGCGTTTTAGCCCGTGGATCCTTGGCCCGTAGGCCACGTTATCGTAGATGGACATGGGAAAGGGATTAGGCTTTTGGAATACCATTGCCACGCGCTTTCGGATTTCGGATACGTCCACCCCATGACTGTATATATTCTGGCCATCCAGCAGGACTTCGCCCTCTACACGTGAGCCCTCAATAACATCGTTCATCCTGTTTAAGGTCCTAAGAAAGGTAGATTTACCACAGCCTGAAGGACCTATCAGAGCCGTTATGCTGTGTTCTGGGATCGACATCGAAATGTACTTGAGCGCCTGCAACTGACGGTAATAAACGGATAAATTCTTTGTTGCTATCTTTATTGCCAGGGTCAACTTCGGGGACCTCCTCACTGCATGAGTCTTTGTCGAAATCGTGTCAGTAATGATGTGGTTAGTGAATTCAGGGCGAGTATGGATACGATTAGGACAGTAGCAGTGGCATACGCCTTTTCCATAGAAATACCTTCGTGAGACAGGATAAAAAGGTGCACTGCGAGCGTCCTGGCCGGATCTTTTATCGTCCGGGGAAGGCTTAAAGCACTGCTACCGGCAGTAAGCAGCACCGCTGCTGTTTCACCCACGGCCCGGCCCGTCCCCAGGAGGATCCCGGTCAAGATTCCGGGAAGGGCGGAGGGGATTGCCATTTTAAAGATCGTCTGTAACCTGGTAGCGCCCAGGGCCAAGCTGCCTTCTTTGTAGGAAGAGGGCACTGCCTTGAGTGATTCTTCTGTCGTCCTGACAATGGTGGGAAGTATCATGAGAGCCAATGTCAATGCGCCAGAAATGATGGACCAGCCCATCCTCAGGTACAGAACGAAGAAGACGAACCCGAACAGCCCGAAGATGATTGAAGGAATCCCGGCGAGGGATTCGATGCTGAACCTGATAGCGCTGACCAGCCGACTTTCCCGTGCGTACTCTGCAAGATAGACGGCTGCGGCCACACCAATGGGAGTGGCAAAGAATAGCGATAGAGTAACCACGTACAATGTACCAGCCAGGACTGTTGAAATCCCTCCCTCCTTACCCATCCTTCTGGGCATTTCGGTCAGGAACGTCAAGTTCACAGACGGGATCCCACGAACCATAACATGAACGACAATTGATAAGAGGATGGTAATTACAACAGCCGCAACGGCCCACAAAACCACTTTTACGAGGCGTTCTTCAGTTCTTGGGCTCATTTTGACCTCCTGCTGTTTGCGAATGTAAGTCGAGCTGCAAAGTTTAGGGCCATAATGAACAGAAACAGTACTATGCCTGTAGCAAAAAGCGCCTGCTGGTGATCGCCAGTCGCGTACTTCATCTCGATCACCACGTTTGCCGTAAGCGTCCTGACAGGATCAAGAAGGGACCTTGGCATTCTCGTGGTATTACCAACGACCATTATTACCGCCATGGTCTCCCCGAGAGCGCGGCCCATGCCCAGGATGAAGGAGGCGAAGATACCGGATCTGGCAGCGGGAAGTACCACGCCCTTGATCGTCTGCCAGTGCGTGGCTCCGAGGGCTAAAGAACCCTCTCTGTACTCCTGCGGTACTGTCTTTATCGCCTCCAGAGATACACTCAACACGGTCGGAAGGATCATAATGGCAAGAACTATCGCTCCGGCTAGTACAGAAAATCCTGAACCCCCGAAGATTTGCCTAAGGAGCGGAAGCAACACAATTACCCCAAAGAACCCGTAAACAACCGAGGGAATTCCCGCGAGCAGCTCAATACAGCGCCTGAGGACCACCGCTACCGTTATGGGTGCAAACTCAGAGAGAAACACGGCTCCCGCGAGGGCGACAGGTACCCCGAGAACCAGAGCAGTAATGGTGACAAGCAAAGACCCAGTCAACATGGGGAGAATGCCGTAAATCCCCGCTGAAGGGTCCCAAGTGCGCCCAGTCAAGAACGATACAAGCCCCACTTTCTGAATTAACGGTATTCCTGACCTGAAGACAAACAAACTGATGACCGCAACGGCCGCCATGACAATCGATGCACTAAGCAGAAAGACGCCCGGTACCGCCATCTCGAGTGACAGGTATTTTCTCACGGGCTTTTTTCTCAACGCCTGAAGTTTCGCTTTAGATGTGGCCGGGTGGCTGATGGATGCCGGCAACAGGACCACCTCCCATACCAGTTGCAGGGGGTAAGCAGCGTGCCTCACCCCCCGGGCAATACTCGCACACCAGATTGATTATTCATGGGATCGAACCGGAATAAGACCTTCTGCTTCTACGATCCTTTGTCCATCCGGGCCGAGGACGAAGTCGATATATGCTTTTACCAGACCCGTAGGTGGTTCTTTCGTTACGTAGATGAATGGTCTTGACACTCTGTAAGTACCCGCACGAACGGTTTGGGGAGAAGGCATAACGCCTTCGAATGCAAGAGGTTTAACCTCCTGATTTACACTTGCCAGTGAGATATACCCAATTGCATTGGGATCCTGGGAGACCGTAGTCCTCACCGCTCCGGTCGAATCCTGGACGATGACGGAATCAGCGATCTTATCCGCTCCCATCACAATCTCCTCAAAGGCTCCGCGGGTGCCCGAACCTGCTTCACGGGTGACTGCGGTGATCTGGGCATCCGGTCCGCCCAGTTCGCTCCAGTTTGTCACCTGCCCCGCATAAATCCTCCTGATATCGCCAAGTGAAATGGAGCTCACAGGGTTTCGGGGATGGACTACTACGGCAATACCGTCCAACGCGATTACCGTTTCGTGCAGGTTCTTTTCCGAGGATTTCAATTCACGGGAAGAGGCGCCGATCTCCGCAGCTCCGGACTGCACCGATGTGATGCCGGCTGTCGACCCACCGCCCTGTACGTTGATTCTCACGCCAGGGTGTAGTTGCATGAACTTCTCAGCCAGTACCTCCGAAACCGGCTGGACTGACGTCGAACCTACGATGGTGATGCTACCCTGTTCGGCTGGGGAGGGATTTCGAGAACATCCGGCTACCAGGAGCACGCAGAGTGTGGACACGACGGCGAGAGACTGAAACTTACGTGGAAATAACACAGGCTGCTACCTCCATAAGAGAAGATTTTACGTTTACCGCTTTAAATGGTAGCAGTCCTTTGTTAAGCGAACTTCAGTTGTTTGTAAAGATTTCGTAA
The DNA here is from genome assembly GCA_020725675.1 of Symbiobacterium sp. Taxonomy (GTDB): domain Bacteria; phylum Bacillota; class Sulfobacillia; order DUSP01; family DYEP01; genus DYEP01. Next base: position 4,395 of record DYEP01000048.1, read on the forward strand.
AGCGCTAGCGCGGAAAGAGAGGCAAAGTCACCAGGAAAGTAGAACCGCGACCAGCAGTGCTGGAGGCCGAAACCGACCCGCCCAATGCTTCAGCCAGATGCTTGACGATGGCCAGACCTAAACCTGTTCCACCCATTCCACGGGAGCGGGTCTTGTCAACCCTGTAAAACCGCTCAAATATCCGCGGAAGATGATCCTTTGGAATACCGATGCCCGTATCAGACACGGTTAGCCGCAAGGATTCTTCATCCTGCGTTAGCGACACGATGATCTTCCCACCCGGCACATTATACTTTATGGCGTTATCGAGCAGGTTTCCGACGATCTGGCAGAACCTGTCCGGGTCAACGAGGACCATGAAGGGATCCGGCGAGATACTGCACTCCACTTCCAGTCGTGCCTTATCTATTTCAGGCAGCAGCCTGGCGATGGCCGAGCGCACAATTTCTGCAGCGTCAGCCTCTACCAGATTGAAACGTATCATGTGCGACTCAAGTCGGGACAGGTCAAGCAGGTCCGACACAAGCCGGGAGAGCCTCTCCGACTCTGTTTGGATGATCTCCAAAAACTCACGTACCAAATCTGGTGAATACTCGTGATGAAGCAGTGTCTCGGCAAATCCTTTGATGGAAGTGACAGGGGTACGCAGCTCGTGCGAAACGTTGGCAATGAATTCTGAACGGATTCGCTCAAGCCTGCGAATCTCTGTGATGTCATGCAAGATAGCCACAGCTCCTGGCCCATTTCCGTCCCCGTACACAATAGGGCGTATCGCCACATCGAGCACCACATCCCCCTGGGGCAAAAAGAGCTCTGCACGGCGTTCAGTACAATCAACCAGTACGGATCCTATAAGCTGGGATAGCTCATAGTTTCTCAGCACCTCGTGAACGTGTTTCCCTTCGACATCAGCACAGGATACTTTGAGGATTCTCCGGGCTGCAGGGTTCATGATGCTTAGTCGCCCGTCTGACTTTACGAAGACCACCCCGCTGCTGGCCCCGACAAGCACCGATTCAAGACATCTTCTGCTGTCCGTTATTTCCTTTACCTGCCGCTCCAGGTTTTCTGCCATTTGGTTCAGTGCACCGGAGAGTTCGCCAATTTCATCCTGTCTGATAAGGCTGGTTCTGCGGGAAAAATCTCCGGCAGAGATCTCCTTGGCCAGGGAAATCATTTCCCGAATAGGACGGGACATGCGGTTTGCCAGTAGCCACCCGGCACCTGTTGCGACAATAATTGCAAAGAAAATTCCTGAACCCAACGATACCCACAACGATCGCAGCGCATCGTTCACGTCCTTTAGGGGTAATGCAACCCGTACCCACCCCACATCTCCCTGCCCCCATTGGACAGGTACCGCCACATACATCATATCAGTTCCAATAGTACTGCTGTACCGTATAGATGTACCTACACCTTCTCTCGCAGCCTGGATCAGCTCGGGCCGGCTTAGATGGTTCTCCATTTGAGAAGGGGCTTCCATCGAATCAGCCAGCACTGTTCCGTCTGAAGCAACAATGGTAATCCGTGAACCTGTGGCTTCGGCGGATAATTTGGCAACTGACTGTAAGTCTTCTCCAGATGAGGCTATGTGTAACATGCGATCGACCAGACGAGCTTGAGAGAACAAGAGATGTCTGGTGGACGCATAGTAGTGTGCCTCGAGTGATCGTGCCATGTACACCCCGATAACGAGCAGGCAAAGCAACCCAACCAGGATATGGCTCAGTGCAAATTTGCCTTTAAGGGTCTTCATCGGTTTTCACCTCAAACTTGTAACCTACACCTCGGATAGTCCTAATAAACTGCGGATTCTTGGGGTCAATCTCAATCTTCTCACGGAGATGACTTACATGTACATCAACTACGCGGCTGTCTCCTACGTAGGTGTACCCCCAGAGCGCATCGAGAAGCTGCTCTCTTGAAATCACTCTTCCGGGGTTCTTCATGAAATGAGCGAGCAATTCAAATTCCTTCGTGGTCAGAGATAGTGCTTTGCCGTTCTGGTAGGCCTCATAGCCAGCTAGGTCAATTCTCAGGCCGCCTCTCTCTAATATCGCCGGGGGTGAGGGATCTGCACGTTTATCAGATCGGCGGAGCACTGCACGCACCCTGGCTACGAGTTCTCTTGTGCTGAATGGTTTAGAGATGTAATCATCTGCGCCCATTTCCAGTCCAACAACGGTATCTATTTCACTGTCTTTGGCAGTAACTAATATGATGGGAATATGAACGTCTTCCCTGGTCAGTATCCTGCAGATCTCGAGCCCGTCAGGTTCCGGTATCATAATGTCGAGCAGTATAAGGTCTGGCTTCTCGCTTCTTATTAGCTCAAGGGCTGTTTTCCCATCTGAAGCGGTAATTACTGCAAACCCTTCTTGGTGTAAGTTGACGGACATCAGCTTAACTATGGCAGGTTCGTCGTCAACGACCAGGACCTTGTAGCCCATTGTATCACTCTCCATCTCAGGCTTACTAACAGCTTATAACAAAAGCCTGAATGGAGGCAATAAAGATTGTCATACCAAAATCTGAACACAAAAAAACGGAGGCAAGGTCTGCTTGCCTTCCGTCGACAAACTTTACTCTTGCTATCTGACGTTGCCGGTTCCCCGTGGACGAAATGTCGCGCAGTCTGTATCCTGGGTGTCACTCGCGCCGGGTGGCTGAATCTCTATGGAAGAAGCCACACAGTGATCCCCGGACTCGTAAAACTGGCAACTATCGACTACACATTTGACACGGTTGATTGGACTCTCCCGCTTGATCAAAGCCGTATTTGCCTCCCTTTCTGATTACTTACCTCTCATATTATCCCGCATGACGGCGGATACCATGCAATGCGTGAGAAAGGGAAAAAAGCCTAAAACACGAATTCTATTACATCACTCAATACTTATCGACATGTTATTCAGATTATGGGGATAATTGTATGTGAGCACCAATCATGGAAATTTATAGATCTCGCAAGTCACGCGACAGGGATGCAGATTCACTGAGGAGAATTTCTAATGAAGGATCAACGACAGACGCCTCTGCTTGATGCACTGAAAGAGCACATACAGGCTGAAAAATGGTCTTTTCATACTCCTGGCCACAAGGGTGGCAGGGGAGCATGGACGCCGCTTAAGGATATGCTAGGTGCGGATGTTTTCAGGTATGATCTGACTGAAACTGGTCGGCTGGATGACCTAGCTATGCCGACCGGTGTCATAGCGCAGGCGGAAGAACTGGCTGCGGACCTCTACGGTGTGTGCAGGACCTTCTTTTTGGTTCAGGGGTCGACGGTGGGGGTTTTAGCCATGTTAATGGCAGCAAGCTCCACGGGCGGCCGGGTGGTCCTGGAGAGAAGCATACACCGTTCGGCTGTGGCAGGGCTCATTCTTTCCGGTATGCGACCCGTATTTATAGGTACCGGTAAGTCTGTAGATGCAGGCATAATCGATCAGATGCTGTCAGAAGAGCCTGCACAGGCGGTGTTTCTCGTGCGTCCTGACTACCGCGGCCGGTGTATAGATCTCAAAGAGATTGCACGCACCTGTCGCGAACACGCTACTCTGCTGCTTGTTGATGAAGCGCACGGGCCGCATCTTGGCTTTCACCCGCAGCTTCCCAAGAGCGCAGTGGAATGGGCTGACGTTGTAGTGCAAAGCCCGCATAAGCTTGCCGGTTCGCTGACGCAGAGCGCATGGCTCCACGTCATCCGCGATGAGAAACTGGCCGAGCGCATAGCCAGGGCTTTATGTATCCTTCAAACATCCAGCCCCTCGTACCTATTGCTTGCCTCGTTGGACGCTGCCAGGGCGCAGCTGGCCACTGAGGGGAAAAAGCTGCTTGACAGTGCGCTCAGAAAGAGCCAGGAAATGCGTGCGGCGGTAAAGAGAGTGCCAGGCTTTTCCTGCTTGCAAGAGGGTGACTTCGATCCACTGAAGATTGTTATTCTTACACACGAATGCACGGGCTACCAGCTGGCGGAGGCTATGGAGCAACGAGGAATCTATCCGGAGAGTGCTCAGGATGATGCCGTAGTGCTGAATGTAACGTGGGGTGACAGTGACTTTTCTGTTGGCGAGCTGGAAGAGGCACTGCAGAGTGTGCGGGGTTCGAGGTCTCCGCGTGTGATGCAGATGCCCTGCCCTGCTTTGGCGATGACTCCCCGTGACGCATTTTTATCAGCGCACGAGCTGTGTGAACTGCAGTATGCCGCCGGAAGAGTCTCAGCTGATGTAGTCACGCCATACCCTCCGGGTATTCCAGCACTCGTACCTGGGGAAATCATTGACAGGGAGATTATTGAGTATATTGCCTGGATTGTGGGATCCGGGCATAGAGTAGAGGGGCTGATCGGGGGGCGGCTCCGAGTCGTAATGGACAGGGGATGATGAAACTGAGTGTTTTCATTACTTTTGAAGGTGTGGACGGCTCCGGCAAGACCTCACAGATTTCCCTTTTGAGGGAATACCTGAAAGGACGCGGCATACCCTTTTGCCTGACCAGAGAACCTGGGGGTACCGCCATTGGCGAGAGAATAAGAGCGATCCTTCTTGACCCCGAAGTGGGAGATGTGCACATGTTGACGGAGATGTTGCTCTATGCTGCGTCCCGGGCCGAGCTAGTACACTCGGTGATCATGCCCGCCTTAAAGCAAGGCAAGGTGGTATTGTCGGAGCGGTATGTGGATTCGAGTCTTGCCTATCAAGCGTGTGCGGGAGGTCTGAGCGAAGATTATGTCCTCTGCGTCAATCGTATCGCTACCAGCGGGCTTTTGCCTGACCTTACGATCTTGCTTGATCTTGACCCGGAGACCGCAACCTGTGAAAGACTTGCTGGGAAGAAGTGTGATAGGATAGAGGAAAGAGACATTGAGTACCACCGCAGCGTTCGGAGCGGTTACCTGAAGATGGCTGCAGCATACCCTGACCGGTTTCGAGTGATCGACGCATCAAAGGGCATTCTTGAAGTACATGACGAAATCATTTCCGTGGTATCTGATTTCCTAAAGGGGAGGGTTGAGCCTTGAAGCTGATTGTGGCCGTCGTACAGGATAAGGATGCTACGAGACTACTTGAACTTTTGATATCCAAAGGCTACAGAGCGACGAAACTGGCAAGCACTGGAGGGTTCTTGAGGGAAGGGAACACCACTCTTCTCATGGGTATCGAAGAAGATAGGGTGGACGAAGTAGTAAGCCTTATTAAGCGCGAGTGTCGTTCTCGAGAGCAAGTTGTCACCCCTTTGTCCCCTATGGGAGGCGCTGCTGATTCCTACGTCCCCTATCCGGTGGAAGTGCAGGTGGGAGGCGCAACTATATTTGTACTTACTGTCGACAGATTTGAGAAAGTATAACCTAGCGGGTGAAACATGTCATTCGGAGACATACTTGGACAAGAGAAAGCCATCGAAGTACTGACCCGGGCGCTTTTGAGCGGGTCAGTAGCGCATGCCTATATTTTTCAAGGAGGGGCGGATTACCAGGCAGATATTGCGGCACGCAATTTTGCCAAGGCGCTAAACTGCAAAAGCGTACGGCGTACAGACCCCTGCGGAGCATGCGAATCCTGCCTTAAGATTGATGCAGGCACTCATCCTTACGTTATCGAAGTCATGCCCCATGGTATGAGCATCAAGATGGAGCAGGTAAAGAAGGTCCTGAGGGCCAGTTCGTTAAGCGCGGAGCAGGGGGCGTGGAAGGTGTTCATTTTTCATGAGGCTAACACCCTGACCACTGAAGCCTCCAATAGCCTGCTAAAAACCTTCGAGGAGCCTGCAGGGAGGACTGTGTTCATACTTCTCGTAAATGACACCTCCACATTATTACCCACCATCGTGTCTAGGTGTCAGGTAGTAACATTTGTTCCGGTGGGCGCAGAGAAGATTCGGAGTTTTCTTGTGTCTGCGGGCATACCAGAGGAGCGTGCTGGACTTCTCTCCACTTTGGCCCTGGGAAGTCCCAAGAGGGCTTTGTTGATGGCTCAAGATGAGGAGTTCTGGGCACTCCGTCAGTACGCCCGCGAGATCATGGAATCGCTCCGCCGCGGCGATGACCTGGCGGGGTATGACGAAATAGTCCAGGACAGAAACAGAGCTCTTGAGCTGCTTGGAGTTCTGGCGGAATACTTTCGTGACAGATTGGTACTGTCACTGGGTGTGCAAGACGTGATGTACAATCCAGAGGAGGTACAAGCCGTTTTCTGTGATTGTGAAAGGCAGAATACGGCGAAATGCCTCGCCTGTCTTGACATAATAGAGAGCATTCGGAGGGCTATTTCAGCCAACGCCAACTTGCGCTTGGCCCTGACAGTCCTATTCATCAAGCTGAGGCGAGCGTGGTTTGAGGACTGAAGGAGGTTTGTAGCAGCTACCAACAAGTTAATATAAAACATAACAAAACGCTTATCACAAAAATAGTCGCCATAGCGGAGAAAGAGCCGGAAGACGCGAGGACCTACTGGCCACAGTCACGTCCTGGCCAGGGGCGGCAAGAAGATCAGGCGGGGGTTGCGGGTGCGGATGAAGAAGCGGAAAAAGAGTAGAAAGAAACCAGGCGTCCGTGAGTCTGCGGCGAGTGGTTTGTGGAAGCTTACCCTGCTTAAGCCGTGGGGATGAAGACCCCTTAAGCACCGAGATGCGCCTTTTGTACGCATGCGAGCGTTGGGCGTTCAACAGGTTGCTGGAGGGCCATTCCCGGGAAGAACTCAAACAGGAAGGCCAGCAGGCATTCGGCTTAAACTCCCGCTATTGCGATGACGCCATACTGAAGGCGAAGTCCGTCTTAGAATCGCAAAAGGAACTTTTGGCGTTAGAAATCGAGGAGACGGGCACCAAACTCGCCCGGGCCCAAAAGCAAAGGACCTTGACAAAGCGACTAAAGCCTATGACCCGGCAAAAATACAGCGAGCCAAACGCAGAGCCCGGGTCAAAAAGCTTTTCGCCAAACTGGCCGAGCTCAAGGCTCACCGAGACAGCGGCACCATACCGGCAGTAGTCTTTGGCGGACGTTCTTTATGGAAAAGAGTCTGCAGCGGTAGAGCGACGAGAGAAGAATGGCGCGATGCCCGGCAGAACCGATTTTACGCCTTGGTGACGAAACTAAAGACGGCAACCCCAACATGAAGGTGGCTTACCGGGAAGGGAGACTTACCCTGGCGGCCACTATTTCCCACCTATCCGAGCCGCGGGTGGGAGGAAAGCTCTGGTTGCCAGAGAAACACCGGCTCAAGGTGTGGGAGTTG
>DYEP01000049.1 GCA_020725675.1 Symbiobacterium sp.
AGGGATTCTCGAGGAAGTGCTTGAGATCATCGAGCCCCAGGCATCCAGCATGAACATCAAGATTGTGAGGTCCTACTCGGAGGACACGCCGGAGGTAACGGCTGACGGCGGCAAGTTGCAGCAGGTGTTCCTGAACCTTTGCAGGAACAGCATAGAAGCGTTGACGCCGGGGGGAGGGGAGCTACGGATTTCAACGCGAGTTTCGCCGGATAGGCGCGCGGTCGAGGTAGAGTTCCGTGACACCGGGCCCGGCATGAGCGCCGAAGTCATGTCCCAGGTTTTCCGCCCATTCTTTACGACGAAGAGGCACGGGGAGGGCCTTGGGTTGAGCATATCAATGCACATTGTGAAACAGCATGGGGGCACGATCCGGGTCGAAAGCGCCCCTGGGGCCGGAGCCGCATTCACAGTCGTGTTGCCTGTAGCCTGCGGCTCCGCGTGACAGCGTGTCGGCGGTGCAGGACCGTTGGTTTTTGCCATCGACTGGGACGACGTATTTTGGACTCAACGAAACCACGCGGGCTTAAGGGCATCCAAACGCACCATTTTATGGACATTTTAGTTAGCAGCTGAAGAAAACCAACAGTCTCGTGTGACGCCATACTTAGTGTGTTCCGGAGTTGAGGTAGAGTATTCCCGAGTGCACACTCGGGTTAAGAGAGTGCAAGAAGCACGGGGTTTGACCATGTACCGCTGGCCGCAATCCAGATACATCCTCAGGGCACGTGGTGTTGTCATCTACGACGGGGACATATGGCAATGTCGCGCCAATCGCATGAGATAGGAAGCGTAAGGCTCAAGAACGGCGCACAGCAAGGGTCAAAAGGCGGGATTTTGGGGCTTCCCGCGCCTTGACGGTCCATGAGCGCTATGGTAGAGTTGCCCTAAATACACGCATGTGTAGGTGGCCTGCGGAAGTCCTTTACGGAGTCCGCATGTAGCGGCAGGCCAACGAGATACTTTAAAGATGGGTCAAAGAAGATAGGTTAAAGGCTTTGAACGGGAAGAGTAGGTATACCCACGACGCAAGAG
>DYEP01000050.1 GCA_020725675.1 Symbiobacterium sp.
CGAAACCTCTCATCAAGGCTCTTTTGGATATTCTCCCAGATCGCATAGCCGTGAGGCCTGATTACCATGCACCCCTTGACCGGAGAGTAGTCCGCCAGCTCGGCGCGTAGCACTACGTCTATGTACCATTGGGAAAAATCCTTGTCGCGCGGTGTGATCTCTTTCACGAATTCCTTCATATCTGCTTTCTGCATGGAGATTCCCCTCCAACTCAGTGTGGCCATCACCGGCTGATTCTACCAAAAGACCAGGTACTTGTCAATCGCCCCCGGGTCGCGGCGAACCTGCCCCCTCCCAGGCGCAGTCCAGGACGTGTTTCCAGAACCGATTGAAGAGTTCCTCTCCGTCGTGCACGACTTCAACGGGCATACCTTTCTTGAAGATCACGCCTCCTCTTTTACCGCACGCAAGCCCCACATCGCACTCTCTGGCCTCTCCTGGACCGTTAACGGCGCAGCCCATGATAGCAATGCGTAGCGGTGCAGGAAGGCTCGGCAGGAGAGCGCGTGCCTTCTCCACCAAACGCTCGATTTCTGCCTCCGTGCGGCCGCACGCAGGACAGGAGATCACCTCACTCGAAAATACCCTGAGCCCCAGGCTCTGCAGGATCTCCTGGCCCACGCGCACCTCTTCTTCAGGAGGTGCTGTCAAAGATACGCGCAGCGTATCGCCAACGCCGCACGCAAGTAGGCATCCGATGCCCAATGCGCTCTTCACCACCCCTGCAGTGCCGCTGCCAGCTTCAGTCACGCCCAAATGCAGCGGGTAGTCGCACCTTGACGCCACCTGCCGGTATGCCTCGAGGGTGCGGGGTACGTCTGAGGACTTGAGGGAGAGTACGATGGCTGAAAGGCCTTCTTCCTCAAGTAGAGACGCATATAGTAATGCCGACTCCACCAGCGCTTGAGCTGTACGGCCGTACCGCCTCTCCGCCTCCGCATCCAAAGAGCCCATATTTACCCCGATACGCATGGCCACGCCGTTTGATGCACAGGCTCTCGCCACTTCACGCGATTCGGCGACACCCAAATTACCGGGGTTGATACGTACCTTGTCCACTCCTGCATCTATCGCCAGGAGCGCAAGTCTGTGGTTGAAGTGGATGTCCGCCACGAGGGGGATTCTCACCTGCGCCCTTATCTTCGGCAGGGCACGCGCCGCAGCTTCGTCAGGCACCGCTACCCGCACGAGTTCGCAGCCTGCAGCTTCAAGACAATGTATCTGGGCAACTGTGGATTCGTGGTCCCGCGTATCTGTTTTGGTCATGGACTGGACGCGTATGGGTTGTCCACCGCCCAGTACAAGTGCGCCCACCCTGACTTCTCTGGCTTGCCTTCTCAGTGTCATTTCACATCTGCCCCAACCTGAGTAAGTCTCTGTACGTTACCACCAGACCGAGCACGATCAGGAAAGCAAACCCGACCAGGTGGATCAGGTTCTCCTTGTCGGGGTCTACAGGCTTTCCACGCACAGCCTCAATGCCAAGGAATACCAGCCTGCTTCCATCCAGCGCCGGTATGGGCAGGAGGTTCAAGATACCGAGGTTCGCAGAGAGCGCTGCGGTCAGGTACACCAGGTTTCTTATCCCCGTTCTTGTGGCTTCTCCGATCAGCTGGGTGATGCCCACCGGCCCCGCTACGTCAGGCTCGATCTTTTGCAGTAGCATCAAGATAATGCCCTTAATCCATAACACGCACACTGCAGCAGTGGCACGTATACTCGATACAATCCCTGCCAGGATGCCTTGCCTTCGGACCGCGGTCTGGGGGCCGATCCCGACGTATCCAAGCGACGGATCATGGGGGTTCTCCCGGGGTACCACACGCACCCGTTCAACTCGACCGGCGCGGCGCACTGTGAACACAAGCTCCTGTCCAGGACTCTTCTGGATAATGCCCACAATCTCATCCCAGCTCGTGACCGGCCTGTCGTTGATAGACAGGATCTGGTCTCCTTCGCGTAACCCTGCCTCGTCTCCGGCAAGTCCAGGCAGTACACTGCCGATTACCAGCGTGGGCGTGGGCAGCCCGAGTACCGAGAACAGCACGAAGAATAAAACGATTGAAGTGGCGAAGTTCATGGCAGGACCAGCCGCAATAAACCCAGCGCGCGAACGCAAAGGTTTTCTGTTATATCCCCTCGGGTCGGTGTGAAACGACGCCTCCTCAGGATTGGTCCCCGCCACTCTTACAAAACCGCCAAGCGGGAGCATCCTAATTGAGTACTCCGTCTCGCCTACAACTTTCGAAACAGTCTTCGGACCAAAACCCAGGGCAAATTCTTCCACGCGGATGCCCGCCCTCTTGGCCGCCAAAAAATGCCCCAGTTCATGAACAAAGATGAGAAGACCCAAAACTACTATGGCCACCGCGATGCTCAAGGCTGACCCCTCCGTAGTCCCTGCGCGATTCGCCGCGCTCGTTCCCTTGTGATCATATCAATCTGCAGGATCTGTTCAAGTGACTGGACCTGTTCTGTTGCATGACGTTCCATGGATTCCCTAACGACCCTGGGGATCTCCGTAAACCTTATTGTTCCCCCAAGGAACATTTCAACCGCTATTTCGTTTGCCGCATTCAGCACGGCAGGCATGGTACCTCCTGCTGCCAGCGCCTGGTACGCCAGGTCCAGACAAGGAAAATTACGGACATCCGGACTCAAAAAACGAAGATCGGTGGAGAATAGATCCAGGCGCGCTTTGTATCCACAAGCCTCTTCCGGGTAAGACAGAGCAAACTGTATTGCAAGACGCATGTCCGCAGGTCCCATCTGAGCAATTAGTGAGCCGTCAGTCATCTCCACCATGGAATGCACAATGCTCTGCGGGTGTATGACCACGCGAATGTGGTTTTCATCAAACCCGAACAAGTGGTGGGCCTCGATCACCTCAAGCCCTTTGTTCATTAAGGTAGCACTATCTATGCTCACTTTGGCACCCATACTCCAAGTGGGGTGTGCCAGTGCCTGGGCCGGAGTGACTTTCTCCAGCTCTTCATGAGTCATTCCAAGAAACGGACCCCCGGACGCGGTGAGTATGACGGCAGACGCCTTCCTGCCTGTTAGAAGGCACTGAAATATGGCGCTATGCTCTGAGTCCACTGGGACTAGGCGGCTCTTGTCACCTCGCAGCGCACCCATCACTAACTCGCCTGCCGCTACCAGGGTCTCTTTATTCGCCAGCGCGATGGTCTTTCCCGCTTCTATCGCTGCGAGCACTGCCGGAAGTCCCGAGATACCTACCATCGCTGCAACCACGCGCGAACATTCGGGCAGCGTCGCAACAGCACAAGCGCCGTCGGATCCAGAAACCACCTCGGTTCTGGAACCGACAAGTGCTCGATGCAACCTGAGCGCGGCATCTTCGTCTCGCAGGCTCACAACAGCGGGCGAGAACTCTCGTATCTGGGCCAGTAACATCTCCCAGTTACTTCCTGCCGCAAGGCCCACCACACGGAACTGCTCTGGATTTTTCCGGACCACGTCCAGTGTCTGACGGCCTATCGAACCTGTTGAGCCTAGAATGCTAATCCCCTTCACGATGCGCCTCCCGTCAGTCTTCCAGTAAAGGTATGAGTCCAGATGTAACCGCTGCCTTTATCACAATGACGGATAGCGGACCGATTATGAACCCACTGACACCAAACAGTTTGATGCCCAAGTAGATGGCGATCAACGTAGCCAGCGGATGAATGCCGATCTGTGCCCCGATGATGCGCGGTTCAAGTATTGGACGTATCAGGCTAACGGACGCATACACGAGGGAAAGCAGTATTGCAAATATGATGTTGCCGAATCCTATATGCCAAAGGATCCAGGGCCAAAAGATAACGGACGGACCGATCACCGGGATAAGGTCTACCAGCGCCACGAGAAGACCTACGACCAGGGCGTACTCCACGCCTATCATATAAAGGCCCGTGGCCGACAATGTGGTGACGATGGTAATGAGGATTAGCTGTCCCTTGAGCAGACCAAACACGGCGAACAATACGTTGGCCTTGACCTTGGTAAATGGCAAACGCCAGGCTTTCGGCAACAGTCTCATAACAAATCTGTTGATCTCAGGCCCGTCGCGGGAAATGAAGAACGTTGCCACAACCGTAATGACCGTGTTTACCACCGTACCAGGGACCACGCGCACTGCAGACAAAACCAGCTCGATGAGTCCCTGAAGAGCACCAAAAAGCCGGAGGTACTGGGTCTCAAGCAAGGCCCTCACCGGGGGTGGCAGCGTACCCATCTCCTCGAGGTACCGGTCCACCACTGCCTGTACCGTCACAAGGTAGTTAGGCATCTGTCGTGACAAGTCCACAAGTTCAGCCGCAAGCTTGGCTACCGCAACTAAGAAGATCCCGGCAAGCACTGCCAGCACTACCACCAGGCTCACCGCTACTGCCGCGCCCCTGGGTACCCGGTTTCTGGTGAGGGTGTTGACCGGGCCTTCCAGAACAAATGCGAGTATAGAGGCAACCACAAAAGGCGTGACGAATGGCAGCAGGTACCTGAGAATCAAGTACCACCCGATTAAAAAGACGATAAGTTGCAGGTATGGGATCAAGCGCTTGTTAATGATCAAGGCCAATATCCTATCACTCCAAGCAGTATCAATGATACAGGCACCGCGAATAGCAAGCTATCCATCCTGTCCAAGATGCCCCCATGGCCCGGGATGAGCCGTCCGGAGTCCTTCACCCTCGCGAAGCGCTTGATGGAAGACTCGAACAAATCACCCATCTGCGCAAAACAGTTAATCACCGCCCCCGCTAATAATGATAGTAACACAGGGACTCCGAGCCACACCGAAAATAGCGAAGCAACCACCGCAGTTCCGCCCAAGAAACCCGCAACAGCGCCCTCCCATGTCTTTCCCGGACTGATTGATGGGCACATCCTGCGTTTACCAAAGCGGGTGCCGATAAGGTATGCCAGGGTATCGCACACCCACGTACCCAGAACTACAGCCATCAGGGAGAAGAGACCGTGCTGCTGGGATCGGAGCACCAACATGGTCCCGAGCCCGCCGAACAGGTAGACCAAGGCGGCAGTGCTTACCAGCGCGTCCATTATACTATATGAGCCGGAGCGTAGTACTTGCAGGGAAAAGCCTGCCAGTACCAGCACGTACAGCCCTAGAGCACCCGTGGCTGCACCCCGGAAGTAAAGTAACGCCAGCACCGCGGCTCCACCGCCAGCGACAAGGGGCGTCATCATTCGCACATCTCTCTTCACCATCATCACTGAAAGCTCGCTGCTACCTAAAGCGCCTAGCACTGCCAGCGCCAGCACGAGCGGCAGGCCTCCCAGGTATATAAGAAGCAGGAACAAGGGGGCACCCAATATCGCACTGGCCACTCTATGAATAAGTCCGTCCTCTCGTCTTTTCAAGTCCACCGTACCGACGGTGCCTCCTCCCGAATTCCATCAGGGCCTGTGCCATCTCTTTGCTTCCAAAATCCGGCCACAGCACATCTGTGTACCACAGCTCCGAGTAGGCGCATTGCCAGAGCAGGAAATTGGAAATGCGCTTTTCGCCCGACGTCCTTATAACAAGATCGGGGTCTGGTATACCCACTGTCGCAAGCTCTTTTGACAGGAGCTCCTCATCCACATCTTCCGGTCGGATCTCCGCACGCGCAACCTTCTCGCACAGCTTTTTGCACGCGTGGACGATGTCCCACTTGCCCCCATAGTTCAGAGCCAGTATAACGGTGAGGCCAGTGTTGTCCTTCGTCGCTCTTTCACACTTCTTCACTGCTTCCTGAACTTCCTCCGGAAGCGAGTATATATCTCCGATTACGCGAACACGAATATTGTTGCTGCGCAGTGTTTCAAGCTCGTTCGCAGCATAGTGTACGAGGAGTTTCATGAGCCCTTTTACTTCCCTTGCGGGTCGTTTCCAGTTCTCTGTGGAGAACGCAAATAACGTGAGATACCGGATGCCTGCCTTGCCCGCTGCCTCTACAGTACGTTTCACTGCCTCCACCCCAGCGCGGTGGCCTGCAAGTCTCGGCAGCCCACGCTGTCTTGCCCAGCGGCCGTTTCCGTCCATGATGATCGCGACGTGCTCGGGTACTCTACCGGCCTTCACCATTACACCACTCCTCAAAGCGCCAGCGGCCAAAAACCCCCCGGGAGCCAGGGGGGTCTTCTGTGTTGCATTCACTCTTCAATGATAGCTCCTATAGGACAGGTCTCGACGCAGGTCTTGCATTCCGAACACTTGGCCGGGTCAATCGCGAAAATGTCTCCCTCCGCTATGGCACCCTCAGGGCATGCATCCAAGCAGGAGCCACACGCCACGCATTCATCTGATATCCTGATAGCCAAGAATTACACCCCCTTTCCCGAAAAACTAGCTGCGACGACCAGCTCCACGCGCCCGTGATCGCGTGTCTGCCGTATCACGCGCAGTCCGCCGCGAGGAACTTTTCCAGGGGGTTGGGTACGAACCACAACAATGGATGGCACATTGGCCCTTCCCAGTTCGCAGAGCGCATCGGACAGCCAAAGGCCCAAGACGTCCGGGGTTTCCATGTTCAGACCTCTGTGATCTCTTCTTCTTTGGCCTTCATGATCTGGTCTATTTGGGCAATGTACTTGTCCGTGAGCTTTTGCACGTCCTCAAGCGCTCGCTTGCTCTGGTCCTCTGAAATCTCGCCTTCTTTTTCTAACTCTCTGATCATATCGTTTGTGTCTCGCCTGACGTTGCGAATGGCAACTCGCTCCTCTTCCGCCTTTTTTCTTACCGTCTTCACCAGTTCCTGTCTGCGCTCTTCAGTAAGCTGCGGAACAACCAATCTGATCACGTGACCATCACTTTGGGGGGTAATGCCCAGATCCGACTTTAGTATAGCCTTCTCGATACTGGAGACGGTAGTTCTGTCCCATGGCTGTATGATCAGTAGCCTGGGCTCAGGCACGTTCACCGTGGCCATCTGGTTTACCGGGGTAGGCACTCCGTAGTAATCCACCAGTACTCTGTCGAGCAAAGCGGCTGACGCCCGTCCCGCGCGCAGCGCGGCGAGTTCCTTGCGGAATAACTCACACGTCTTTTTCATCCGTGCCTCTGCTTCACTCAGGATCTCCTTGAGCATCTTTCTCCCTCCCCACAAACGTACCGATATTCTCGCCCAACACTGCCCTCCTGATATTGCCGTTCACGCTCAGGTCAAATACCACGAGGGGTATGCCGTTGTCCATACAAAGCGAGGTGGCTGTAGAATCCATCACTGCAAGCCCGCGGTTTAAAATGTCCAGATACTCAAGCCTGGTCAGCTTAATGGCTGAAGGATTGACGTTCGGGTCAGAGTCATAAATGCCATCCGTACCTTTTTTTGCCATGAGTATAACATCCGCCTCGATCTCCGCGGCGCGAAGTGCCGCAGTGGTATCCGTGGAGAAGTACGGGTTCCCCGTACCAGCCGCGAAAATGACCACACGGCCCTTCTCCAAGTGCCTAATAGCCCTCCGGCGGATATATGGCTCGGCGATCTCCTTCATCTCCACCGCCGTTTGAACACGGGTATCAATGCCGTTCTTCTCAAGGGCG
>DYEP01000051.1 GCA_020725675.1 Symbiobacterium sp.
CGATCTAACTCGCGGTGGAGAAGATGTTTATTGACATAGGGGCAGGGAGCAGGCAAGAGGCTGAGAAGCATGTTTCTGTGGGTGACCTTGTCACATACTTTCCTGCCTTCTACAACCAGGGCACCAGGGTGATCTCCAAGGCGATGGACGACAGGGCAGGTTGCTGCGTGCTGATCAAGGTTGCGGAGCAGCTAAGGGAATGTGTGCATGATGTACACTTCTGCTTCACGGTTCAGGAGGAGCTCGGGCTTCGCGGTGCACGGACTGCAGCTTTTGCGCTGTCTCCAGATGTGGGTATCGCCGTGGATGTGACCGGTACTGGAGACACTCCCAAGGGTGTCACAATGGACGTATCGCTCGGCAAGGGAGCGGCCATAAAGGTGATGGACGAGTCGCTCATCAGTCATCCGCGCCTCAGGCAAGCGCTGGTACGGGTAGCCCGCGACAGAGGCATACCGTACCAGCTGGAGGTACTGGTGCGGGGAGGTACAGACGCCGGTGTAATCCAAATTTCGAAAGAAGGGATACCAGCAGGCGTCGTATCCATTCCGTGCAGGTATGTGCATTCAGGCGCGGAGATGGTAGATACGGGTGACATGCAGGCTGCAGTGGATCTAATCTGCGCGTATCTTGCTACGGACCTTGGGATATAGTTGGCTAGGACAACCAGCGGGGGTGATGGTCTTGGAAGTACGGCGGATTATGTCAAGCCCTGTGTTCACCATTAAGAAGGACGCGACCGTGAGGGAAGCCGCGAAAGTAATGGCGGCTCATCGCGTAAGCGGACTGCCTGTGGTGGACGACGACGAGAGGGTCATCGGGATCATCTCAGAATCTGATCTGGTGCAGTATGCACAGAAGATCAGGGCTGTACCAGTCAGAGATCCTTGGAGCTTTTGGGTGTGGCCTTACGTAGAGATTTCGGACCTTGCAGTATTCCGGAGGGGCCTTGAAGAGATATCCAAGACTCCTGTGCACGAGATCATGACCAAAGATGTGATCACAGTACCAGAAAACAAGTCGTTGGATGAAGTTGCAAAGCTGATGGTATCAAAGCGCATCAATCGAGTGCCCGTTGTAGACGATGCTGGCAGGGCGAGGGGCATTGTTAGCCGGGCTGATATTGTTCGGTACATGGCGGAGTATCATGTGGATTGACCTGGAGGAAGATGCATGCTGAAGAGTTCATACGGCAAGACACCAAGAGTTCATGAGAACACGTACATAGCGGAGAGCGCGCAGATCATCGGAGATGTGGAGATGGCAGAAGGTTCATCGGTATGGCCGAATGCGGTTATCCGCGGCGACCTGGAAAAGGTACGCATTGGTCGTTTTACCAACGTACAGGATGTATGTGTGGTACACGTGGACAGGGGAAAGCCTACGAACATCGGGGATTATGTCACCATAGGCCATGGGGCCATTATTCACGGGTGTACCATTGGAGACGGTGCGCTCATAGGGATGGGCGCAATTGTGATGGACGGAGCGAAGGTGGGCGAGGGCGCGCTCGTCGCGGCAGGCGCGGTCATACCTCCTGGCAAGGAGGTGCCACCCGGGGTGCTTATGGTTGGCTCGCCTGCAAAGCAGGTTAGAGAGCTGTCTGAAAGAGAACGCGAAGAGCTCATTGAACATGCGAAGCACTATGCAAGGCTATGGCAGGATGACAGTAGATAAATAAAGGAGGGGCCGGGCGCCCCCCCGTGGGAGGGAGTAATGTGAAATCGTCGGCAAAGAAAAAGATGATGTTGGACGCCTCAAACAGCATATTATTAGACTTGACCGCAGAGTTCCTTTACAACCTCCGGGAAGAGGTTAAGGGGAAGTCCCTGTCACAAGAGGAAAAAGAGTTGATTCAAAAGCGAATAGAACAATTCGCGAAAATCTCAGCGAGGTTGTAAATTAAACTGAAGGTTTGCCCAAGACAGTTGTGGCAGCTGTGGAACCATGCAAAGAGCCGTCAGTCCAAGACGGCTCTTGTTCCTGCCTGGCAAGGCCAGTCAGAGAACTCCTGTAACAAAGCCAGGCTGGAAAACTCAGGCGGAATTTGTCCTTCTGGGGATTGCTTTTCTCCTTCTCCATTCCACCCAGGCAGGAAACGCCAGGGACAAAAGCGCAAGCCCCAGTATGGTAGCAGTGAGGGGTCTTGAGAGGAAGGCCCACAGATCACCGCCTGTAATGGTCATGCCATTAATAAAGCCATCCTCTGCGATGGGTCCCAGGACGAGCCCAAGTACAATAGCAGCAGGCGAGTAGCCGTACTTCTTTGCGAAGAAGCCCACTGCTCCGCAAAATAGTGCCACCCAGACATCCACCAGCCTGTTATTAATAGCGAAGGCGCCGACGATACAGAAGGCGAGAATAACCATGCTGAGTACCTCGTACCTTACCACAAGTACGCGCACCAGGTATCTTACTAACGCGATGGCCATGAAAAGCATGACCAGGTTGGCGACGAACATCCCCACGAATATGGCGTAGGTGAAGACCGGAAACCTGATGAACAAAAGCGGCCCTGGCCGTAGCCCGTGCAGGATAAACACTGCCAGGATCACGGCGGTGGACGCGCTTCCCGGGATGCCCAGCGTCAGGAGGGGTACCATAGCGCCTCCTACAGCTGCGTTGTTAGCGGATTCCGGGGCTGCAACTCCGAGTATATTGCCCTGCCCGAAGGTCTCCGGCTTGTCAGAGGAGCGCTGGGCTATGCCGTAGCCCAGAAACGCAGCGATAGTGGCCCCTGCTCCGGGTAGCATGCCTACCACCGTGCCGATGATAGACGAACGGGCGATAGTCCACCTGGTATGCCTGATGTCGGAAATGGACGGTACACTGAACCTCCGGGCCTCTCGGAGGGCTTCCGGGTCGTGTGGAGTCTGGATCTCCCTATCATACATCCGTGAAAGCACTTCTGATATGGCGAAAAGCCCGATGATAGCGGGAATGAAGCTGATGCCTGCCTGCAGCATCACTTGTCCGAAGGTAAACCTAGATACGCCCGATACTGGGCAGAGCCCCACTGTGGCAAGAAGGAGACCGAAAGCTGCAGAAAGGAGCGCTTTCAGAGTGGAGCCCATCCCGAGGCTGGCAACTACGGTTAGGCCCAGCACAGCAAGTGCGAAGTATTCGGGAGAACCAAACGCAAGTGCGACTTTCACAAACTGCGGCGCCACTGTTGCCAGTACCAGAGTGCCAAAAAGACCTCCCACACACGAAGCATATATCGCCATAGAGAGCGCCCTCCTGGCCTCCCCTTTCCGCGTGAGGGGATATCCGTCCATTGCCGTGGCGGCGGCCATAACATCTCCAGGTATATTAAAAAGAATGGCTGTAATGGAGCCTCCGTAGGTTGCAGCACAGTATACGCCTACCATGAGAAGGATACCCGTGATGGGAGACATGCCGTACGTGAACGGGACTAGCAGGCTGACTGCTGTTACTCCGCTTAGTCCCGGCACCATGCCAAATACCATCCCGATAAACACACCGACTATGATGGCCAGCATGTTCGCAGGTTGCACTACGGTCAATAATCCGGCCAGTACATGTTGCACTATTACCACCTCTGCTCTATTAGTAGAGAAAGAAGCTCCACAGCCTGAATATTCCCGTACCCCTGGGCAGCGGGACCACGAGGATTCTGGTGAAGATTACCAGTATCAGTACGCTCACCACAAGGGGAAGCCCTGCGAAAACCAGCGGCCGTCTTTCTCCGAGCGCAAGCAGGTAGAAAACACCGCCGACGGTGGTAGCGGGAATGAACCCGATTCTCGGAATGGCAAGAGCATAGGCCACCAGAAAAATGGCAACTTTAAGCATTCGCATAAGCTCTACAGACGTGGCTCCGATCTCCGCTTCTGCACTTCTCTCCGCCGGTTTTCTAAGCAGCGAAATCACCAGGATAGCGCAGAGGAACAATCCGAAGGTCAAAATGGTGTTAGGCCAGAACTCGGGGCCGTGGTGAATCCACTGGCCTTTGCGGATGGCGGCGGCGATGAGGGATTTACTGAAGATCCGAAGCAAGGCAAACGAAAACAGGAGCACTATGGCCACCAGCAAGTCTCCGTGCGGTCTGCATTTCTTCAAAAGTTCGTCAAGCAGTTTCAAGTCCCATACCTCCTCCTGCGGAAGGCGCCCGCCTGGTGAGAACTGACAGGCCCTAGCGGCAGATTCAACTATTTCTTGTAGCCCAGCTCCTTTAACAACACTTCCACCGCGTTCTTTTCGTTTTCGCAGTAGTTCTTGAAGTCAGCACTAGACAGGTAGCCGCGAGCGAGGTGCTGGAAGAACTTCTTCTCATACTCCCGGTAGTAGGGCAGCTGCGAAGCCGCGTAGAACACATTGTGCAGGTAATCGACAATTTCAGATGGTACACCCTTCACCGTGACTATCCCGCGCCACCGGCCGATCGGGAGCTTTAGCCCCAGTTCTTCAGTACAGGGCACGTCTGGATCCAGATCGACGAAGCGTGCCGGTCCCCCCACTGCTAAGGGTCTGATCTGCTTTGCGT
The DNA here is from genome assembly GCA_020725675.1 of Symbiobacterium sp. Lineage (GTDB taxonomy): Bacteria > Bacillota > Sulfobacillia > DUSP01 > DYEP01 > DYEP01. The sequence goes on from DYEP01000051.1 coordinate 4,508, forward strand.
GAAACAGGTCTATGACCGTTCCCGCCGTTTCGTGCATAACGTCGACATGGCCACCTAGCAGGGATGACACCCGTGTCCCCACTGCGTCATAGGGCACGTACACAAGCTCCACACCGAGCTCGCGGTTGATATACGCAATTCTCAGCTCGTCATCGCCCATTACTCCCGCGCCGCAAACCTTTACCTTGCCTGGGTTTGACTTTGCGAAGCTGATCATATCTTCCCATGTCTTAAACTGACTATCTTGGCGTACCCAGAACAGCTCGGTAGCGCCCTGGTTTCGAATGATGAACTCAACGTCGCGTGTGAACGAGTGAGGCTGCGTACCTGCGGCATCGTTAATAACCTGATTTGCGATGGCTCCGTAAATGGTGTATCCGTCAGCTGGTTGTGTGAGCAGGTAGGCCAGTCCCACCTCGCCCCCGCCGCCAGGCATATTATTGAAAATCACAGGAACCCCCATGATCTTAGAAGCATCACTGCCGATGTGGCGTGCATACATATCAGAGCCACCGCCTTCACCCCAAGGGACGATATACTCAATGGGCCTTGAAGGATAGCCAGGGGGCTTTGGAATCACTTCCTTTATCTGGGCAATGGCTTCGTCCACGTTGATCTTACCTTCATTTAGTTTCAGTATCACCTCGTCGATGAGGGAGACCACTTCAGCCTGGCTGGGCCAACTTAGCTGTTTGCTTTCATCTCCCGGAGGCGTCGCTCCTGGAGACTTGGGGCTGCAGCCCGCAACAATGAGACATAGACAGATCAAAAGACTTGCCGGCAAAAGAAAACGATGGTTCACTGCAAACACCTCGTTTCATGTTTCTTGGTCTGACTGAAGCCGCGCGAACGCCTTTGGGCGACTGGGTAAGAAGATCGAGCGATGGGTTAGAACCCGAGGCTGTTACATGAGTGGCGAGGTTTTATGTTGTTACATATCACCCCCCTGTTATCTTAGTCGAAAGATTAAGGCAATTTAGAGTTAATTGTATTTTACATGTTATATGGGTATTATTGCAATACAATTCAAAATAAAACTGAAAAAGTGTTGCAGCAAGTGCCTTATTGAAAGGGTCGGGGGAAAGTGTATGTGTGGCATAGTGGTAAAGCAAGGAATTCATGACATCTGTCTATAAATACTACTACACGGGTGCATGCGCACGGTCCGGGGTACCTTGGACCGTACCGGTTAGGTTGTGAGGTTACCACTTTTTTTGAGTAACTAAAGAAAGGGGCGTTAATATGCGGAGCAAGGTCACCATTCAGACTTTGAGAGAGAAGATGGCGAAAGGACAGCCCATCACCATGATTACCGGGTATGATTACCCTATGGCGCTGCTTGAAGAGCGGGCAGGAATTGACATCATTCTTGTAGGCGACTCGCTCGGGATGACGGTTCTTGGCTATGACTCGACCCTGCCGGTCACCATGGACGTGATGATAGAACACTGCAAGGCGGTGCGGCGCGGCGCTCCTACCGCTTATGTGATCGGTGACATGCCTTACATGTCCTACCAGGTAAGCGTGGAAGAAGCTGTGAGGAACGCGGGACGTTTCATGAAGGAAGCTGGGGTAGACGCGGTAAAGTTGGAGGGCGGCAGGAACGTGGTGGATGTGGTGGAGGCGTTGACGAAGGCTACAATCCCTGTGATGGGCCACCTCGGCCTTACCCCGCAGTCCATGGCCATGCTTGGGGGTTTTAAGGCTCAGGGAAGGGATATCCAGGCTGCGGAGGCCATCATCAACGATGCTAAGGCGATAGAGGAGGCGGGCGCAGTCTCCATCTTGCTTGAAGCTGTTCCCCCGGAGGTTGCCAAAGTGATTACGGATCGGGCCGGCATTCCGATTATCAGCATAGGCGCAGGACCCCACTGTCATGGTCAGCTGTTGATTGTTCACGATATGCTTGGGTTTTTCGATGCGTTTACGCCCAAATTCGTAAAGAAGTACGCGAACTTGAATAGCATCATTCTCGATGCGCTCCAACAGTACAGGCAGGACGTGGAAACCCATACATTCCCATCAGATGAACATTGCTACAAGATGCAGCCTGACGCGCTTGCCAGGTTCAAGGAGAAGTATGGGGACTAAAACCCGCTGTGTTACGCGCGGACTGTGGAGTTCTTTCCTGCGGTACTGATGAAACGCGCCCCTCTCTCAAAGAGAGGGGCGCAAACATAGCAGCCTTCCGGGACAGCTTCTAGAACAAACCTCTCACTTTCCCGGTTTCCACATCCACGTCGACCCGGCGGTAGGCGGGGTCGGACGAGGTGCCAGGCATGAGGCTGATGGTACCTGCAACCGGGACCACGAAGCCTGCCCCTTTGTAGGTGAGAATATCGCGTACGAACAGCCTCCACCCTTTGGGAACGCCCTTGAGCGTCGGGTTATCCGAAAGGCTGAGGTGGGTTTTGACCATGCAAGTTCCCAACTTCTGGAGTTCCGGATCTTCCTCCATCCTCTTGGCCTTCTCCAGTGCGTCGGGGGAGTAGTCCACACCATCAGCACCGTACACCCGGGTTGCGATGAGGTTGATTCGTTCGCGGAGTGGTGTGTCCAGTTCATACAGAAACTTGAAATCATTGGGCTCGTTGGTGGCGTCGATAACTGCATCTGCCAGCTCGAGGGCACCTTCGCCGCCTTTTAGCCAGTGCTTGGAGAGTGCCACTCTCGCGCCTGCGGCTTCCGCGGCCCGGCGCACCACCTTGACCTCGTTTTCAGTATCCGTATGGAAGTGGTTGATGCATACTACAGGGTTCACTCCGGACTGCTTTATAATATTGATGCAATGGACCAGGTTCTCACAGCCCTTCTCAACCCACTCAAGGTGTTCCTCTGAGTAGGCGCGGTCAAGGGGCTTTCCGGGTACCGGGAGCGGAGCACCACCATGGGCCTTAAGCGCACGCACAGTGGCCACTAGCACCGCGGCATGGGGCCTCAGCCCTGACATACGGCACTTCAGGTTCCAGAACTTCTCAAAACCTATATCTGCTGCAAAGCCTGACTCTGTGATGACGTAGTCGCCTAGCTTGAGGGCCACCCGGTCTGCGATGATTGACGACTGGCCGATAGCGATGTTAGCGAACGGTCCTGCGTGGACGAATACCGGTTGTCCTTCGATAGTCTGCAGCAGGTTGGGGTTCAGCGCCTCGACCATCCACGCAGTCATGGCGCCGTCTACTTCCAGATCCCGAGTGGTGATGGGGTTGCCTTTCTTGTCGTAGGCCACCACGATACGTCCCATCCGCTCGCGGAAGTCCTTCAGGTCCTTGGCCACGGCCAGAATAGCCATGACTTCTGATGACACTGCGATGGCAAACCCGGACTGCATCATAAAGCCGTCCATCTTGCCGCCCAGGCCAATGACGATATTTCTGAGAGCCTGGGCACAGAAGTCGATGACCCACTTCATCTCCACATTACGGGGATCGATGTTAAGACGCTTGAGGCCGCGTTCGCTGAGGAATTTGTCGCCGTAATTGGCCTCGTGCTGTAAGCGAGAGGTCAAGGCTACCATAGCAAGGTTGTGAGCATTCATAATAGCATTGATGTCACCGGTGAGACCGAGGGAGAACGGGGTAAGCGGTATGCACTGAGATAGCCCACCGCCGGCTGCAGAACCTTTCACGTTCATGGTGGGGCCACCTGACGGCTGCCTGATAGTGGCTATGACCCGTTTGCCGCGTCTGCCCATACCCTGGGTAAGTCCCATAGTCGATGTGGACTTGCCTTCACCCAATGGGGTCGGCGTGATGGCAGTAACATCGATGTACTTACCGTCGGGCCTGTTCGCAAGGCGTTCCAGAACGGACTTGAAATCCACCTTTGCTACATAATGCCCGTGAGGGAGCAGTTCGCGGTTCTCCAGCCCCAGTTCGTCGGCTAGCTGGTAGACCGTCTTCATGTTTGCCTCGGCAGCTTCAGCAATTTGCCAGTCAGGGTATTTGGTTGGATCCAATGGCATGCGCAGTCCTCCTTGCTTTCGATATGTTTGTACCGGGGTGGTCAGTTCCCGGCATTTCTCGACGAGCGACGACGAAGATGCTACGTGCTTATATTCTATCCCTGTTTGACAATTCCTTCACAAGAGGGAGGAAAATGGCATAGTTCAGGAGTGAGGGGGAACAAACGCATGCAGTGCGTACCCAAATGGCGGTGGCCAGGTCTCTAAATGAGGGACGGAGCCAGAAGAGTATTGATAAACATCCAGGACTGCGAGGGTAATTCCTGCTCACCGTCGCTCATGGGGCTTTAAATAGCTTCAATACTTCATGCGGTGCCTAATCGCACTTTACTGTCTCTGATCTGACCCATGTGGTGGGTGTTCCCCAGCGGCCAGCCCTGGGTTGGTGCTCATAGACCACTACATATTCCTTTGGAACCGGTTTGTCCGGTGGAAACGTGAGAACAAGGTCCACCTGGGTGTCCTTCATAGACGGTACATGCACAATAATAGACAAATGACCGCATTGCCTTTCCACCGAAGTACCGGTGCAGTACGGCCGCCCGTCTATTATCGTATCGCATGAGAGCAGAGTGTCCGCCCCTTTCGGTTTGATCAACACCCTGTCGAAATTACGGTACTGTACTGTCGCGTCCTGTTTGAGCCACTTCAGGCTCAGCTGAAGTAACACTACCCTGAAAGGGCTCTGTTCACCCGGGGAGATCTCCGCTTTGGTATCCAAGTAGAGCGATTGAGGAGAGACCGGGCTCAGTGCTTTGGGCCCCCGTATCCTTACCCGCAAAAATACCATCGCTACGACAATGACCAACCCCGCCGCCAGAACTAGCTCTTGCGTCCAAGTGCTTGTGTGAATCATGGTGCCTCCTTAAATTGACATGACATATTTGACGTGAGGTTGGATGCAGGAATCATCCAACCTCAGTCAAATATGGAAATAGGGAGTTGGGGGAGTTGGGTGGTAGTTGACTTGTTTTTCAAAACCCGAACTTAAATAGGCTCCTCTATTGGCGGCTTAATGCTGCCAAGGATACCTACCAACAAGGTGAGATACCAAAGGGACCACCAGAATAGTTTCTTTAGCATCGACGTTTGCCTCCTTGTAAAGTCCGATTTCTCTGTTGAACGTCTTTTGCCGGAAAGATTGTCTGACCTGTCAATTGAGTTTTCGGATCTGAGCAAGTGAGCAACTTCAATTGAATGCTGAGGGGATGCATGTGTCTGCTGTGGGCAACGCCATTAGGGAATTACGGGTGAAGAAGGGTTTGTCGCTCAGGGAAGTCGCGGGCAAGCAGATGACAGTTGCAAATCTGAGCTCCATCGAACTTGGTAAGGTGCTTCCCTCGCCGAACAGCCTTGAGTACTTGGCCAGAGCGCTGGGGACGACCCTGGAAAGGCTGGTCACTGAGTACCTGAAGGACGTGAGGAGGGTGACGGACCTTCTGAACCTGGCGTCTGTCGCAAGGCGCGAAAACCAGATGGAGGTGTTGGCCAGGGTGCTTTCCATCATCCAGTCGCGCGCCCTAACGGACAACCTTTCCAAGCTGAACTACGCCCGGCTTCTCGGCCACCGCGCCTATCTGCAGTATCATAGGGGGAAATACAAGACATCTTTGAAGCTATATGACGCTGCAGCCCAGGAAGCTGTACGAGCAGCCAGCTGGTATGAGGCAGCTGCTGCAAGCTACAGCTCGGGCGCTCTTTTGATGAAAGAGGGCAACTTTCTATCTGCAGCGTGCAAACTCATCGACAGTCTGGGATACGCGGTATCTTGCGAACAGGGTACAGAGCGTGAAAAGCTCGTCATAAAGATACTTCAGAACCTTGGTATTGCATCGCTCAGCCTGGGACTTACAGAGCAGGCCCGGAAGTGCTTCAAAGCGGTTGCCATCAAGTCAAAGAGAATCGGAGACAGCGTTCACGAGACCCGTGCACTGATGGGCTGCGGCCTGACCTACGAGCTGGAAAACAGGTGGGGTGATTTCCGGTATTGGCACGAAAGAGCGCTGGAGACTGCATGCAGGGCAGAACTTGATCACGGGATTCGGTCGGATATCATGAGCAACATCGGTATGGGGTTCTCCAGGCAGGGGATGTATGAGGAGGCACTTTCTTTGTTTGATGCCTCTTTGGCGCTTAGGACCCCGGGTGACCCCCACTACATTTGCACCATCAGCGAGAAAACTCTTTGCCTGCTGAAAGCGGGTCGACTGCAAGAGGCTGTAGCGCTTGCAGATCAGTACATACATGCTCTGCTCGATGCCCCTCTTAACGACCCGTGTGAGCAGGCGGTCAGCATCGCCACCCTCGCCTGTGTTAGGGCAAGGCAGGGGGCCGAAAGAACCGCGAACCAGCTGACAGAAGAACTGGAAGAGTACCTTGCTGGACTCCAGCCTCCCCAACGCTATGAGCCTGCAACCAAGGCTACGCACGTATTCTTGGAAGCGGGACTTTCCGGAGAAGCTGTCAGACTGCTATTGTTCCTCACACGAAACTATCAACTGGAGCTGGTTAAGATCCGCATACCCGACAGCTACCTTGCCTCTCCCTTCGACCAAGACTAGCACTTTGTTTGAGTCATCCTTTTTTTCTGCCAAAGCCTTACTACTCTAAACAAACAGACAAACAAGTACATATCTGTAGAGAACCTGAATAGAACAACCACCTGGCCAGTGGGATTGAACACTGTTAGGGGGTTGCTTGGCTTTGACTTGCAAGTGTGCTGAGGCTTGCCCTGGCCGTGTGTATCGCGAGTATGATGAGGCCTGTAAAGAAGTCTTAATGAACGTACCTAACTGCTATCTGGGGCAGGACACGTCTGTCTCCAATCCGACCTAGGGGGTCATACCGGGCACAAGGGGAACATTGTGGCGTCCGTTTCTCGACGAGGTCGACCCTGGCCTACAGGTATTGTCCCAGGCTTATCGCGGCTCGAGTGCGCGAATTATCTCAAGCGCAAGACTGGGACCAGCATATATTCCCAGTCTTAAATACAATGCCAGCCAATGTGTAACGGAGGATAAGACAATGGGAAAAGTTCCATTCGGTCCAACCTATGAGGAAATGCTTAATCCCGACATAATCCCCACTGAAATTCGGAAAAAGGCTTTGAGAGTGAGAGAGTCCAATGAACTCGATCCTCTTAACTTGTTCAACATTAACTGGAAAGATGAGAATGGGACTGTCCACAAAGTCGTTTTACCGAAAGAGTTAACGGGGACAAAGGCCAACATCGTGGTCATGTTGGGCAAGTATTTTCCTTCGGGCTCGCACAAAGTGGGTCCGGCTTATGCAACTTTGATTGAAGGCTGCGTTGATGGGGACATCATTCCCGGTGAGCATACTATCCTCGGTCCCTCCACAGGAAACTTCGGTATTGGAGTGGCCTATATCTGCAAATTGATGGGTTACAAAGCCGTTGTCATTATGCCGGACAACATGAGTAAGGAGCGTTACGACCGGATTAGAAAATACGGAGCCAGCCTTGACCTCACTCCAGGCACCGAATCGGATGTAATTCTCACCCTACAGCGTACCTACCAATTGAAAAAGGACCCCAGGAACCGCCCCCTGGCCCAGTTTGAGCTCATGCCCAATTACCGTTTTCACCGTTACGTAACCGGGAATTCCGCCATTGAAGCCGTCAAAGGGGTCGGCAACGGGCGTATCGCCTGTTTCGCTTCCGCTCCTGGCTCCGCGGGGACTTTGGCTGCCGGGGACGAAATCAAGAAGGCCTTTCCTGAAGCCAAGATTGCTGCTTTGGAACCCTATGAATGCTCAACTCTGGCAACTGGTGGTCGGGGGCAGCACCGGATCGAGGGGATTGGCGACAAAATGTGTACGCTGATTCACAATGTTCTTACCACTGATTTTGTTGTTCTCATCCATGATGATGATGCCGTCCGGGGTCTGAAAGTGATTCAAGACGGTCTGGATGCCCTTGCGGAACTCGGAGTGCCCCGGGAAAGCGCCGAGTCTCTCCGCGGCCTCTTCGGGGTGTCTGGCATCTGTAACATCATTGGCGCTATAAAGATGGCTCATTACCTAAGGCTAGGTCCGGGTGATAATGTGGTTACCATCGCCACCGATGGCTTTGACCGTTACCCGTCAGTTCTGGAGGACCTCGAGAAACGTTACCTGGAGACGGAGACCTTCGTGTTAAGACGCTGGGCAAAGGATATTTTCTTACAGGCAGGCACAGACCACATTTATGATTTCCGGGACGCCGAAAGCAAAGAGCGGCTGTTTCGGCAGAAGGAGAAGGATTGGCTGCCTTTTGGATATACAAGAGAATACCTTGACAGCATGCGTCAGCCGGAGTTTTGGGAAGCCGAGTACAAAAAGGTAAACTATTACAATGAAAAGATCAGGGAACTTCGGTAAGTTGACACGCCCACGCGCCCCAGATGAGGGAAAGGTGGCAAGGCTAATATACTTGGCCGGATTAAGAGACATCTACTGGGCTTTCTATTTTCGATTTAACTTGTTCCCCCAAGATCCGATGTAGTATGATAGATAAAAACCGAGATACAGAGGGAGAAAACATGAAAAACAAGCAGGAGGACAAGTTCGAAAAACTGGGGTTGACATTTGACGATGTGCTGTTGGTTCCTGCTTATTCCTCAGTGGTTCCGCGCGATGTAGATGTGTCGACACGGTTTACCAGAAACGTAAGGCTGAACATACCGCTGGCGAGCGCAGGGATGGACACGGTCACCGAGGCACGGATGGCTATCGCCATGGCAAGGGAGGGCGGTATCGGCGTCATCCACAAGAACATGTCCATCGCTGCTCAGGCTCAAGAAGTGGACAAGGTGAAACGTTCTGAGCACGGCATCATTATTGATCCGATATTCCTGTCTCCGGACCACACGGTTCAGCAGGCGGTAGACCTGATGAGCCGTTATCACATTTCCGGGGTGCCCATAGTGGAGGGCGGCAAACTTGTCGGCATTCTGACCAACCGTGATATCAGGTTTGAGGAGAACTTTAATCAGGAGATCCGTAACATCATGACTTCCGAGAACCTGATCACAGCGCCCGTAGGCACCACATTAGAACAGGCAAAGCGGATCATGAGGCAGCACAAGATAGAAAAGCTGCCTCTTGTGGACGAGCATCATGTGTTAAAAGGCCTCATAACAATCAAAGATATCGAAAAAGCACAGAAGTACCCGAACTCGGCAAAGGACTCAAAGGGACGGCTGCTCTGCGGCGCTGCAGTAGGAGTAGGCCGCGATACTCACGAACGTGTTGAGGCACTTGTTGCTGCCGGAGTGGACGTAATCGTAGTAGACTCGGCCCACGGGCACTCAAAAGGTGTTATAGAAACCGTGCGGGCCATACGGGAGAGATTCCCCCACGTGGAACTAGTGGCGGGGAACGTGGCCACGGCCGAAGGAGCGCGCGCCCTGATCGAGGCGGGAGCGGATGCTGTCAAAGTGGGTGTGGGCCCGGGATCTATTTGCACGACACGAGTGATCGCGGGGATCGGAGTACCCCAGCTCACAGCAGTGTTTGATGCGTCAAGGGAAGCCGATAAACACGGGGTGCCGGTGATCGCAGATGGTGGGATCAAGTGGTCGGGTGACGTGGTGAAGGCGCTGGCCGCAGGAGCCAGCTCGGTGATGATTGGCAGCCTATTCGCAGGCACCGATGAAAGCCCGGGCGAATTTGAGATCTACCAGGGCCGTACCTACAAGACTTACCGCGGCATGGGAAGCATCGGCGCCATGCGCAGCGGGGCAGCAGACAGGTACTTTCAAGAGCCTGCGCAGAAACTGGTGCCTGAGGGGATCGAGGGGCGCGTTCCGTACCGTGGCCCGCTTGCGGAGACTGTGTTCCAGCTCATAGGAGGGCTGCGCTCGGGCATGGGTTACTGCGGCGTGGCCACCATCGAGGAACTGAAGACCCGGACCCGGTTCGTCAGGATTACTAGCTCAGGCCTCAGAGAAAGTCACCCCCATGATGTGGATATCACCAAAGAGTCTCCCAACTACCGGCTTGAAGAAGGGAAATGTCACCTGTAAGCGGAATTGGGACTGCCCCTGCCTCAGTTGGCGGGGGCTGTTTTGCCTTTTCCTCGCCTTTTGCCGCTTTGCCGGATGCGGCTGACGACCTGTGCGAGTCCAAGTAGTCGACGAATGAGGGTAAGCACGTCCTGGCTTCCCGGCCAGTTATCCAGTACCACCTCTTTTGGTGCGTGGCTGATAAACTTGTCGAGGATCGTCGCGCATATAACCATGTCGTCCAGAAATCCAAAAGGGAACATGACGTCAGGGATGAGATCTGCAGGCCACATAAAATAGGAGATCCCGCCTGCGAACCGGAGCTTATCAGCAGCGGAGACCCTGGGGTCGGCCAACATGCGGCACATCAAGTAAAACAGGTCCGGAATGGCGAGCACAAGGTCTGACAGTCTTGAACCCCGGGTACACCTTGTTATCCACGAGTGAAGTCTGCCCCGCAGCAAGAGGTAAAAGTGTTTATGATGACGCTGCATCTACTTCCCCCCTGAGATCTAATACTGGATCGGCCTTGCAAATCCCTCTCAGCTGCAGAATGAATCAACAGTTGTGCAAGCACTGAATTGTAGGAAAGATTACTGTACCGGCAGACGGCACAGATGCTCTTGTTAGGAGGAGAACAAAAACCTCCCGGTGAATATATCAATGGTATCGTCACATCCAGAACCTGTGAGGTGATTTCAGGCAAATGTCCGCTCAACTGCATGCATTTTTGGAGCGACGTGAAAAGGTAAAGGAGAAAGCAAATGCGCCAATCACCCAACCGCAGGTTTTCGTGGGGATGGGCACTTGCGGTATTGCCGCGGGGGCTCAGGATGTCCTAAAAGCGCTTCGGGAAGAAATGGACAAGCACAATCTGAGGGCTACCATAAAAAAGGTGGGCTGCATAGGTATGTGCGAACAGGAAGTCCTGGTTGATGTTCAATTTCCTGGAAGCCCTCGCGTAACCTACGGAAATGTTACTCCCAAGAAGGTCTCGCGCATAGTCGAAAGCCACCTGAAAGAGCATGTCCCGGTGCAGGAGTGGGTTGTGGGTGAAGTCGCCACTCCAGACGATCCCTACCCGGGAAACCCATTCTACACGAAACAGAAGAGAATCGTGCTTAGGAAGTGTGGCTTCATTGACCCGGAGAGCATCGACGAATATATCGCGATGGACGGCTATTCCGGCCTGGTTTCGGTACTCACCCGAATGACTCCTGAAGAAGTCATCGAGGAAGTCAAGAAGTCGGGACTCAGAGGGCGTGGTGGAGCAGGGTTTAATACGGGTCTGAAATGGGAATTTGCAAGGAAGGCGCCGGGGGATACCAAATACATGGTGTGTAACGCCGACGAGGGAGACCCGGGAGCGTTCATGGACAGGAGTGTGCTTGAAGGGGACCCTCACGCGGTCATTGAGGGCATGATTATCGGGGCGTATGCAGTTGGCGCCCGTTCCGGTTATCTGTATGTCAGGGCTGAGTACCCCCTTGCGATAAAGAGGCTAAAGAAGGCCATCGCCGACGCCCGGGAAATGGCTCTGCTTGGTGAGAACATTTTGGGAACTGGCTTTTCCTTTGACCTCAAAATAAAGGAGGGGGCAGGTGCGTTTGTTTGTGGTGAAGAGACCGCGCTACTGGCTTCCATCATGGGCCAGCGCGGTATGCCAAGGCCCAGACCCCCGTTCCCTGCCCAGAAAGGACTGTGGGATTGCCCGACAGTCATCAACAACGTGGAGACCTACGCTAATATTCCCGGGATCTTGGTTTTGGGCGGCGACTGGTTTGCGTCCATGGGCACTGAGAAGAGCAAGGGTACCAAGGTATTTGCGTTGACTGGAAAGGTTGCTAACACGGGCCTTGCCGAGGTCCCGATGGGCATTACCTTGCGGGAGATCATCTTTGACGTAGGCGGGGGGATCCAGGGGGGAAGGCAGTTCAAGGCCGTTCAGATCGGCGGTCCCTCGGGCGGTTGCCTCCCCGAGAGCTTGCTCGATACGCCTATCGACTACGACCAGCTGAACCGCACAGGCGCCATCATGGGATCTGGGGGCCTCGTTGTGCTCGATGACCGCACGTGTATGGTGGACGTGGCCAAGTTCTTCCTCAAGTTCACGCAGAGCGAGTCCTGTGGAAAGTGTACGCCGTGCAGGGAAGGTACCCTGCGTATGTTGGAGATGCTCGAGAATATCAGTCAAGGGAAGGGTACGGAAGACGATCTTTTAAAGCTCGAACGCCTGGCGGAGACAGTGAAAGACGCGTCTCTGTGTGGCCTCGGTCAGACTGCGCCAAACCCGGTACTTACGACCATCCGGTATTTTAGACACGAGTACCTGGCCCATATCAAAGATAAGACGTGCCCTGCAGGCGCCTGCAAACACCTGATCACCTTTTACATCGATGCCGAAGCGTGCACCGGCTGTACTGTCTGTGCGAAGAGCTGCCCGGTTGCTGCTATCACCGGGGAGAGGAAGAAACCTCATGTGATAGACCCGGCGCTGTGTATCAAATGCGGGGCGTGTGAAGAATCGTGCAAATTCGGCGCGGTCCTGCGCGGAAAGGAGGGCGCGGTATGACCACGGTCAATCTGTGGATAGACGGCAAGAACGTAACAGCACGGCAGGGTATGACGGTAATGGAAGCAGCTGAGGAGGCGGGTATCCGGATACCGCACCTGTGTTATCACCCGTTGCTTGAGAAGACGGGTGCGTGCAGGCTGTGCGTGGTAGAGATCGAAGGGGCCCGGGCGCTCCAGTCTTCTTGCACCGTACCCGTAGCTGAGGGCATGCGCGTCCATACCATGACGCAAAGGGTGATCAACGCACGAAAGACTGTACTTGAGCTGCTGCTCGCAAATCACCCGACCGAGTGCCTAACCTGCGAGAAAGCAGGCGATTGCGCGCTTCAGGATTACGCCTACGAATACAACGTGAGAAGCGACGTATACCCCGGAAAGAAGAAGGAATACCCGCTTGAAGACAACAACCCGTTCTTTACGAGAGATCATAACAAGTGCATCGTATGCGGCAGATGCATTCGCATGTGTGCGGATATCCAGGGACAATACGCCATTGATTACGCCTACAGGGGCTTTTCGACCAGAGTACTCACGGCTTACGACGAGAGCCTCGTCGATTCGCCCTGCGTGTTCTGCGGGAACTGTATCTCTGTATGCCCGGTGGGTGCGCTCACGCCCAAGTGGGAGCGAGGCAAAGGTCGAAAGTGGCAGTATGAAAAGGTGCGAAGTGTATGCCCCTACTGCGGAGTGGGGTGCCAGATCTACCTTCATGTCAAGGACTCCAAAGTCATAGGCGTGTCCGCTGCCGACGGGCCAGCCAATAGAGGTCTGCTGTGCGTGAAGGGCCGATTCGGGCAGGACTTCCTTGAACATCCTGACCGATTGACAAAGCCTCTCATCAGGGTGGACGGCAGGTTTGTGGAGGCGGAGTGGGAGGAGGCGCTATCTCTTGTCGCCGAGAAGCTGAGTGCGATCCGCGACAAGTACGGGCCGGATGCCCTGGGATTTCTGTCTTCTGCAAAGGTCACCAACGAAGAGAACTACCTGATGCAAAAACTGGCGCGAGCGGTGTTCGGCACGAACAACGTGGACCACTGCGCGCGGCTATGTCATGCATCTTCAGTGGCTGGACTCGCCGCGTCGTTTGGAAGCGGTGCTATGACCAACTCTATAGAGGAAATAGAAAACGCCGATGTGATATTCGTAATCGGATCCAATACTAAAGAAGCGCACCCGGTCATCGGCACCTACATCACCAGAGCAATAAGCAAAGGGGCGCGTCTGATCGTTGCCGATCCGCGAAAGACAGATCTGGCCGCCTGCGCCGACGTCCACTTGCAACATTTGCCCGGTTCTGACGTGGCGCTGCTCAACGCCATGATGCACGTGATTCTAAGGGACCGACTCCATAACGAAGATTTCATCAGGAACAGGACAGAGGGTTTCACAGAGCTCAAGGAGATGCTCGAGGAATACTCACCTGAAGTGGCTGAAGGTATTACCGGAGTGCCAGCTGATAAGATGGAGATCGCTGCGCGGATCTTCGCCACTGCCAAGAAAGGTACCATCCTTTACTCCATGGGAATTACTCAACACACCACCGGTACCGATAACGTGATGTCCATCGCCAACCTGGCCATGCTGACCGGGCATATCGGTCGCGAAAGCACAGGTGTGAACCCATTGCGTGGTCAGAACAACGTGCAGGGCGCGTGCGACATGGGAGCGTTACCCAATGTGTTTCCGGGATATCAGCGCGTGGACGACCCCACGGCCCGCGGGAAGTTTGAAAAGGCGTGGGGCAGGGCGCTGCCAGATAAGGTTGGGCTCACAGTAGTCGAGATGATGAACGCAGCGCGTGCGGGGCAGATACGTGGCATGTTTATCATGGGGGAAAACCCCATGGTTTCAGACCCTGATATCTCGCACGTCAAGGAATCTTTGGAGCAACTTGAATTCCTTGTTGTACTCGACATATTCCCTACCGAGACGGCCCAGCTCGCCCACGTAGTGCTGCCTGCCGCGGCCTATGCGGAGAAAGAGGGGACCTTCACCAACACCGAGCGCCGTGTGCAGCGTATTTACCGGGCGGTGCCTCCTCCTGGCCAGGCGAGGCCCGACTGGTTGGTGTTGTGTCAGATCGCGAAGGCAGCGGGTTATGAGATGGATTACGACAGCCCCGCAGATATCCTGGCTGAAGTTGCGACACTGACACCGAGTTACGGAGGTATCAGCTACGAGCGGCTGGACGGAGAAGGGCTCCAATGGCCATGTCCAGATCCCGGACATCCCGGCACGCGTTATCTGCATAAAGATAAGTTCACAAGAGGCCTGGGCAGGTTTTACCCGGTGGCGTTCAAGGAACCTGCAGAGTGGCCGGATAAGGACTACCCGCTCATACTATCCACGGGTCGTGTGCTTTATCACTACCACACAGGTTCCATGTCAAGAAGGGCGAGGGCACTTGATGAACTGGTTCCGGGCGGGTACGTGGAGATACATCCAAAAACCGCGGAAGCACTCGGCATTGCTGACGGACAAATGGTCCGAGTGGAGACCCGACGGGGATGGGTCGACACAAAGGCCCGGGTGACGGATACGGTTTCACAACGGGTGATATTCATGCCGTTCCACTTCGCGGAAGCGGCTGCCAACGTCCTGACCAATCCTGCGCTTGACCCTGTGGCAAAAATCCCAGAGCTTAAGGTATGTGCCGCCAGGGTGACCCTGGCCGGGAAGGGGGATGCCCAATGAGCCAACCACAAACGATAAACCTCGACGCAGTGCGGGAGATCCTTTCTCGCCACAAGGATACAAAGGGAGCACTCATCACAGTACTGCAGGAGATCCAGGAAGCGTACGGTTATCTACCAAGGCCGGCGCTATCGGAAGTCTCTGCAGCAATGGGCGTGCCCCTGTCGAAGATATTCGGAGTAGTCACGTTTTACGCGCAGTTTCACTTAAAACCAAGGGGCAAGCACGTAATCAGGGTGTGTCTTGGAACCGCCTGCCACGTAAGAGGCGGAGAACGCATGCTTGAGAAGGTCGGCGAAATACTGGGCATCGGCCCGGGCGAGACCACGGATGACCAGAAGTTCACGCTCGAGAGAGTGGCGTGCCTTGGAGCCTGCGGGCTGGCTCCCGCGTTGATGATCGGTGATCAGACGTATGGAAGGCTGACCGGAAAGCGTGTGGAAGAACTGATCAAACAATACAGAGAGAATTGAAGGAAAGGGAGGTCTGAAAGCCGGGTGTCCACAGTAATTGTGAGTGCTTGCAGGACTCCTTTTGGAGCGTTCGGGGGCCGGCTCAGGGACCTACCCGCAACCGATCTTGGAAGCATCGTTATACGCAGGTCACTGGAGCGAGCCGGGATTCCCGGCTCCTCTGTAGACTATGTACTCATGGGAATGGTGGTACAAAGCGGGGCAGGTCAGATTCCTTCAAGGCAGGCCAGCCTGAAAGCAGGTCTGCCCCCAAGTGTTCCTTCAGACACGATTAACAAGGTGTGTGCCTCGAGCCTGCGCGCTGTGAACATGGCGGACATGATGATCAGGTCAAAGCACGCAACAGTGGTTGTTGCGGGCGGTATGGAGAACATGAGCCGGGTCCCCTATTACCTTCCCCAGGTCAGGTGGGGTGCGCGCCTTGGTAACTCGCAGGCGGTGGACGGCATGGTATACGACGGGTTAACGTGTCCGTTTTACGACAGGCACATGGGAGCACACGGGGATTTCATCGCCAGGAAGTATGGGATTTCCCGAGAGGAACAGGACCGCTGGGCACACTCAAGCCAGATGAAGTATGCCCGTGCACGTGAAGCTGGTTTCTTCAAATCTGAGATAGAGCCCGTATTGATCCGGGACAAAAAGGGCAACGAAACCCAGTTTTCTGAGGATGAGCATCCCCGACCCGATACAACACTGGAGAAATTGGCAAACCTAAGGCCCGTGTTTTCGCCTGATGGTACGATCACCGCGGGGAATGCCCCCGGCATAAACGACGGGGCTGCCGCCTTAGTGCTGATGGATGAGGTTGAGGCGGAAAGGCAATCTCTTTTACCCCTGGCGCGCATCGTCTCTACGGGAGCGGTTTCTGCCGAACCTGCCGAGCTGGGCATCGTGCCTGCCCTATCGGCGGAGCAGGCACTGAAGAAAGCCGGGCTTACCTGGGACGATATGGATGCTGTGGAGATTAATGAGGCGTTCGCTGCCGTCACCCTGTGCTCTATTAAGATCGCAGGGATAGACCCTGGCAAGGTGAACGTAAATGGCGGCGCCATCGCCATCGGCCATCCGATAGGCGCAAGCGGCGCAAGGATACTCATGACGCTGATATATGAGCTGAGGAACAGAGGGGGCGGTCTTGGGCTTGCGTGCATTTGCAGCGGTGCAGCTCAGGGCGAGGCCACACTGGTAGAGGTATTCTGACCAAGGGGGGTAATTTCTTGTGGAACTGAGGAGGATTATGGTAGTGGGCGCCGGCCAAATGGGTTCCGGCATCGCGCAGGTAGCGGCTCAGGCAGGGTTTTCGGTGACACTCATGGATATTGAGCAACGTTTTGTGGAGAAAGGACTCTCCAGTATTGAAAAGTTCCTTACAAAAAGTGTGGAAAAGGGTAAGATCGCTCTAGAGGAAAAGGACGCCGTCATGTCACGGATCACCGGTACGCTGGATCTGGGTGACGCGTCTTCTGCAGAGCTTGTTATCGAGGCAGTCAGCGAAAAGGTCGACCTTAAACTGAGCCTTTTTCGGGACCTGGACAAACTCACTGCGCCCGACGTAATCCTTGCTACCAACACTTCGTCCATTTCTATCACGGAGATCGCCTCAGCAACACAAAAACCTGACAAGGTCATTGGTATGCACTTCATGAACCCCGTACCGATTATGAAGCTCGTGGAAGTGATCCGGGGCCTCCAGACTTCAGACAATACGCACCAGGTAGTATTCAAACTGGCCCAGGACATGGGCAAGACGCCCGTCACGGTCCAAGATTTTCCTGGGTTTGTAGCCAACAGGATACTTCTGCCGATGATCAACGAAGCCATTTACTGCCTGATGGAGGGTGTATCATCGGCAGAGGATATAGACACCGTGATGCGGCTGGGCATGAACCACCCTATGGGACCGCTCGCTTTAGCGGACCTGATAGGGCTCGACACGTGCCTTGCAATTATGGAAGTGCTTCATGAAGGACTCGGTGACTCCAAGTACAGGCCGTGCCCGTTGCTGAAGAAGATGGTGAAGGCCGGTTATCTTGGGCGCAAGTCCGGCAGGGGATTCTACCAATACCAATGAGCTGTAAGGGGTGATGTCTCATGGAGTTCAGGTATATACGTGTGGAACGAGAAGAGTACATCGCAATAGTCACAATAGATAGGCCTCAGGCGCTCAATGCACTCAACACGGCTGTGCTCATCGAGATCGGTACAGCCCTGAAGGAATTGGCCCTTTACGACGACGTACGGGTGATCATCCTGACAGGTGCTGGTGACAAAGCGTTCGTGGCGGGAGCTGACATCGGCGAAATGGCAAACCTGACTCCTGTGAGGGCGAGAGAATTCGCGCTCACCGGCCAGGCGGTATTAAGTACCATAGAAGACCTGCCCAAACCAGTGATCGCTGCTATAACCGGTTATGCGCTCGGGGGGGGTTGCGAGCTGGCCATGGCATGTGATATACGGGTCGCGTCTGATAAGGCCAAACTGGGGCAGCCGGAGGTGAGCCTTGGTGTTTGTCCCGGTTTTGGTGGTACGCAAAGACTTCCGAGGCTTGTCGGAAAAGGTATGGCCAAGAAGTTAATTTTTACTGGCGAGATTATAGACGCCGCTACAGCTTTACAGATCGGTCTTGTGGATATGGTAGTACCTCACGCTGAGCTCATGGCAAGAGCAAAGGAACTGGCCGCGACCATTGCCCAAAAGGCGCCTTTTGCTGTGTTGCAAAGCAAGCTCGCAATCAATAGGGGGACGGAAACGGACCTGGCCACGGGCCTTGCACTGGAAGCTGAGTGTTTTGCCCAGACGTTCTCCACAGAAGACCAAAAGGAAGGCATGAGGGCTTTTCTTGAAAAGAAAAAGAACGTGCAGTTTAAGGGAAAGTAAGGTGGGCCTAGCTTCTGGGGCTCACCGGTGGGACAAGGCAGCCGTTCCAGTCACTCTTTGATATATAAAAGAATCTTAATGAGTTAAATCAGCAGGAAACATGCTGAACGCGTTGAAATATATGCTAAAGAGTGCTGTATAAACATGGGCCATGAGGGGGATGGGCTCGGTTCGCATGTGAATGTTAGATCAAGTTATAAAAGAAAATTGATAGACTGAGTGTCGTTACTTATTAAGCCAATAAGACCGGTTCCGGTAGAAAACAGTTTTTTGATGCGTCTCGTGAACGGGCGAGGGGTTC
>DYEP01000052.1 GCA_020725675.1 Symbiobacterium sp.
ACTATTGCAAAGAAAAACTGGACATAAGTGAAGGCATGCCCTGCGAATTCCAAGAAATCCCCTCCTAGGTCTTCTCACCAAGGACAACTACTCGCGCTCGCCGTCCTTAGTTTTGACGATCCCCTGGGGATTTATCCTCTGGCAAATACTAAACGCCGCTTTCGCGGCGCTTGTACTAGGCTGTTTCTTCTCGTTTCTTTGGACTTTTTCGGTCGCTTGTTATAAGAATTGGATCTTTCTTCTTGTAGACTACATCTTCGGTAACCACACACTTGACTACATCTGTCCTTGAAGGAATCTCATACATCACGTCAAGCATGATGTCTTCAATGATGGCCCTGAGCCCGCGGGCTCCTGTATTCCTTTTCATAGCTTCCTTGGCCACAGCAACCAGTGCATCCTGAGAAATTTCAAGGTCAATACCATCAAGTTCGAAGAACTTCTGATACTGCTTTACCAGGGCGTTGCGTGGCTCCGTCAAGATCCGAACCAGTGCATCTTGATCGAGTGCATCCAGGGTGACGATAATGGGTACTCGACCGACGAACTCCGGTATCATGCCAAATTTCAGCAGGTCCTGAGGCAGTATTTGCTCAAGTATTTCTCCAACCTTCCTCTTGTCCTTGGACTTGATGTCTGCCCCAAATCCCATTACCTTTTGTCCTATCCTCGTTTGAATGATCTTATCGATGCCTTCAAAGGCGCCACCGCAGATGAACAGGATGTTCGTTGTATCGATCTGAATAAACTCCTGGTGCGGGTGCTTTCGTCCTCCCTGTGGGGGTACGCTCGCCACGGTGCCTTCAAGAATCTTGAGCAGGGCCTGCTGTACCCCTTCGCCTGAAACGTCTCGAGTGATGGAGGGATTTTCAGACTTTCGAGCGATCTTGTCTATCTCGTCGATGTAAACGATACCCTTCTCCGCTTTTTCGATATCATAGTCCGCAGCCTGAATCAGTTTAAGAAGGATGTTCTCTACATCTTCCCCCACGTACCCCGCCTCTGTCAACGAAGTAGCGTCAGCTATGGCAAACGGCACGTTCAGGATTTTGGCCAGCGTCTGAGCAAGCAAGGTCTTGCCGCTGCCGGTAGGTCCGAGCATCACGATGTTGGATTTCTGAAGCTCCACATCGTCGATCTTGGATCCCATGTTAATCCTCTTGTAGTGGTTGTACACCGCCACCGAAAGGATTTTCTTGGCCTTTTCCTGACCAATGACATATTGATCCAAGGTGGCCTTGATCTCCTTCGGCTTGGGGATGTCCTTCAGGTCCACCTCTTCCTCATTCAACTCTTCCTCAATTATCTAGTTGCAAAGCTCGATGCACTCGTCGCAGATGTAAACGCCAGGACCTGCTACCAACCGACGTACCTGGTCCTGGTACTTTCCGCAAAAAGAGCACTTCAACTGCCCTTTCTCGTCCGTGAATTTGAACACGGCCTCCGCTCCCTTCTACTTGGCGGGCTTAGCCTGTTGACTCCTAGGGACAAGGACTTGGTCTATTATACCATATTCTCTTGCTTCTTCTGGAGACATGAAAAAGTCTCTCTCTGTGTCTCGTTGTATCTTTTCGAAAGGCTGCCCTGTGTGTCTGGTAAGTATTTCGTTTAATTGCTTCCTTGTTTTTAGGATTTCTTTGGCATGAATCTCTATTTCGGTAGCCTGCCCTTTCACTCCGCCCCACGGCTGGTGAATCATCACCTTAGAGTTGGGCAATGCAAACCGCTTGCCTTTTGCACCTCCGGCAAGTAGTACCGCTGCCATGCTGGCTGCCATACCCACACAAATGGTGGATACCTCAGGCCTTATATACTGCATTGTATCATAAATAGCCAGTCCTGCAGTGATCTCACCGCCAGGTGAGTTGATGTAGAGATGTACGTCTTTATCAGGATCTTCTACTTCAAGAAAGAGCATCTGGGCGACTACCAAATTGGCTACATGATCGTCAATGGCAGTACCGATGAAGATGATCCTATCCTTGAGCAAGCGAGAGTAAATGTCATATGCACGTTCGCCTCTACTCGTCTGTTCCACCACTATCGGTACCTGGTACTGACTCCCCATGTTTCACTTCCGCCTCCTCGCAGGACTCTTCCTGTTCCGGTGTGCTGAACAAAAAGTCAAGTGCCTTATGCACAAGAATTTCACTCTTGACATAG
Organism: Symbiobacterium sp.; assembly: GCA_020725675.1. Classification (GTDB taxonomy): domain Bacteria; phylum Bacillota; class Sulfobacillia; order DUSP01; family DYEP01; genus DYEP01. The sequence continues at coordinate 2,164 of DYEP01000052.1, forward strand.
AAGTGACGACCTCTCATCATCAGAAGCCGGCGAACCTCATCAGGCTTTTTGCCTATTGATTGCGCAAAGTTGCTGATGATTCTTTCAAGCTCCGCATCGGACACTTCTATCCCTTCAGCACGGGCTATGCTATCCAGTACAAGCTCGGTCTTGACGTTTTTTTCAGCGCGGGGTCTCAGTTCCTCCTTGAACTCGCTCTCAGTCTTTTTCAGCCTGCTCAAGAACTGAACCAGAGTGATGTCATGGCGCTTTAAGTTTTCCGCTGTTTCATTGACAAGCTCCTCGATTTCCATCTCAATCATTATTTCTGGTATATCAACCCTGGACTCTTCCGTGATCTTGGAAATCACCTGTTTTCTGAACTCGTCTTCTACTTGCCTCTTTGCCAGGTTCAGTAGTATATTCCACAGTGCGTCTTTCAATTCCTGCACGCTCTTGTAGGGGGTAACACGTGCCACAAACTCGTCTGTCAGTTCGGGGAGGACTCGCTTCTTTATGGATAGGACGGTTACTTGAAACACAGCTTCCTTCCCGGACAACTCACTGTCTTCACTGTCAGGAAGTGTTACCTTGACCTCCCTTGTTTCTCCCACACGGGCTCCCAGAAGCTGCTGTTCGAACTCAGGCTGAAGAGTCTCGTTTCCTATCTCAACGTATACGCCTTCACCGCCAGGCAGTGCCTTCCCGCCCTCGACAGAGCCCTGGTAATTAATTATGACGATGCTCCCTTTGTCTACGGTCCCTTCGTCCACATCCTCAAGGGTTGCATGGTTCTTCTGCAGTTCCAAGATCCGCTCTCTTATCTGTTCATCCTCGACTCGGGGTGTGCCCTTCTGAATACCGTGGTTTTTGTAATCGCTCAGTTCGACCTCTGGCCGGACAGTGACTTTCGCCTTGAATACCAGGGGTTTGCCTTCCTCAGAGTCAAGTATTTCAATTTGGGGTGGAGCGACAGGCTCGATCCCTGTTTCTTTGACTGCGTCGTAGTAAGCATTGGGAATTAGCTCATCCAGTGCTTCGCTTATAATAACGTCCTTGCCGTAGTAGCGCTCGAAAATGAACCGGGGGGCCTTGCCCTTTCTGAAACCCGGTATGTTGGCCTTCCTGTTCAGCTTAACAAATGCATTCAATATGCTCTTGCCAAATTCTTCTTCGGGAACCTCGATACTGAGAGTTCGTATGTTTTTCTCTATGCTCTCCACATCGACTTTCATTTATGCTCCTCCGTCCCCTGTGTATTGGATCGCTCTTTCCAGTAGTCGGAAACTTGCCGACGCATATTATAACACAGAAGGCTTGGAGTATCAACAAACTGCCAAGCCCGCCCTGTTTTTGTTATTGGACTTGGAACATGCCCCGTGTTCGGTCTTAAGAAAAAGCATAGGCCGACCCGTGCGGCCGGACTGTGACTGGTGCGGGCGAAAGGATTTGAACCTTCACGGGTGTTACCCACTGGATCCTAAGTCCAGCGCGTCTGCCGTTCCGCCACGCCCGCATAAGAATAGGTATGGTGGGCCATGATGGGTTCGAACCATCGACACCCCGCTTAAAAGGCGGGTGCTCTGCCACTGAGCTAATGGCCCAAATCGTTCCTTCCGGTCTGGCTGGGGCGGTAGGATTCGAACCTACGAATCGCGGCTCCAAAGGCCGCTGCCTTACCGCTTGGCTACGCCCCAATGGTATGTCATGGCGCGCCCGGCAGGACTCGAACCTGCGACCTTCTGGTTCGAAGCCAGCGACTCTATCCAGCTGAGCTACGGGCGCCCACATACTGAGATAATCGTTCATGGGGTGAATGACGGGATTCGAACCCGCGACCTCCAGGGCCACAACCTGGCGCTCTAACCGGCTGAGCTACATCCACCACGCTGGCGCGCCTGG
>DYEP01000053.1 GCA_020725675.1 Symbiobacterium sp.
GCCCTCCGGCGGATATATGGCTCGGCGATCTCCTTCATCTCCACCGCCGTTTGAACACGGGTATCAATGCCGTTCTTCTCAAGGGCGTCCTGCAACGCCAGCGAGTTGATCACCGTAGCAAGCATTCCCATGTAATCGGCGGTCGCGCGATCCATTCCTTTGGCGCTCCCCGAAGCCCCACGCCAGAAGTTGCCACCTCCAACAACTATCGCCACTTCGACTCCCATTGCTACGATCTCTTTGATCTGTTTGGCGATGCCGTCTATCACTTCATGAGCGATGCCAAAACCCTTCTCGCCCGCCAACGCCTCGCCGCTCACTTTGAGCACGACTCTCTTGAATCTTGGAGTGGTCTCCACTTCAGGGGCTCACCTCGTCTTTTGCCCAATTCAGACAAGACTTCTACGCGAGGGCAAATAATCCTCCAGCATCAGCCGCCCAGCTCGTATCGTGCGAAACGCCTGACGACGATGTTCTCCCCAAGTTTGGCGATTTTCTCCTTCAACAAGTCCCCGATCTTGACGTCCTGATCTCTGATATATGGCTGATCCAGCAGGCAGTTTGTGGCGAAGAATTTCTCCATCCTACCTTCTACCATCTTATCTACAACCTTTTCAGGCTTACCTTCAAGGAGGGCTTGTTCCCGCAGTATGGACCTTTCTTTCTCAAGTACTGAAGCGGGTATATCCTCTCTGGAAATCCATTGGGGGTTGGCGGCTGCCACTTGCATCGCCAGCTCGTGCACCAGCTGCCTGAACTCATCCGTGCGCGCGACGAAGTCCGTCTCACAATTTAGCTCAATCAGCACGCCAATTCGCCCGTTGCCGTGTATGTATGAGTCAATCAAGCCTTCCCTCGTCTCACGACCTGCCTTCTTAGCTGCAGCGGCAAGCCCTTTCTTCCTTAAGTATTCAATTGCGCGCTCCAGATCGCCAGCACACTCTTCCAGCGCGGCCTTGCAATCCATCATCCCGGCTCCAGTACGTTCTCTCAACTCTTTTACCATCGTTGCTGTAATCACAATCAACCGACCTCCTCGCTCAAAGATGAAGCGGGAAAGGCAGCCTCCCTTTCCCCCGCGTCATTCAACCCTCGACTACTTGGACACCCTGCCGCCCTTCAAGCACCGCGTCAGCAATCTTTGCAGTGAGCAACCGAACCGCCCTTATCGCATCGTCATTGCCCGGTATTACATAATCCACTTCATCAGGATCGCAGTTGGTGTCGACAATGGCAACAATGGGGATCTCAAGCCTCCTCGCTTCGAGTACTGCAATTCTTTCCTTTCTTGGGTCCACCACAAAAAGTGCATCGGGGAGACTCTTCATGCCCTTGATGCCTCCGAGGAACTTTTGAAGTTTTTCCTTTTCGTGTAGGAGGCTTGCAATCTCCTTCTTGGGAAACCTCTCAAGCTGGCCAGTATTCTCAAGTTCTTCAAGCTGCACCAGTCTATCAATACGCTTTCGAATGGTTTGAAAATTGGTCAGCATACCCCCCAGCCAGCGCTGGTTTACGTAAAATTGACCGCACCTCGTTGCCTCTTCAGCAATGGACTCCTGTGCCTGCTTCTTTGTACCAACAAAAAGAAGCCTGCCACCTTCAAACGACAGGTTTCTCACAAAGTCATACGCTTCCTCGATCATCTTGACAGTGCGCTGGAGGTCGATAATGTAGATTCCATTTCTCTCAGTGAAAATGTAGGGCTTCATCTTGGGGTTCCAGCGCCTGGTCTGGTGACCGAAGTGTACGCCCGCCTCCAGCAATTGCTTCATACTTACTACGCTCATTCTATTTTGCCTCCTTTGGTTTAGCCTCCACGCCCGCTCTTGCCTGCGGAATCCGCGAGGACACCGCCGCAGGTCATTCTCGGACGTGTGCGTAATTTGATTACGAACCAAGCCGTAGTATACCACAAATAGCGTGATTTCTGCAAGTGAGCCAATTTCACAAGACGAATAATGGCAGTCACCTCTGGTAACTGCCGGCCCCAGCATTGGTAGGCCTCATAGAGTGATATCCAGGAATTGTCCTTTTCCTCCCTGCCCCTTCCTGGCCTTTTCCTTGCCGTCCTTGCGCACCGTCTTCTTCTCCGTTCTGCCAGCAGAACGTACCTTCTGCATTCCTGCCCGAACGTTCTCCTGGAACATCTGTGCTTCCTGACCTGCTATGTCTCTATGAGTCTGCGCAAGGCGGTGAATTCTCTCTATCTCCGTGCTCCGGGTCACGCTCGTCCGAATATGCGTATCGTGTCCCTGCACACCCGCTCCCTCCCTAGAGGATGCTCGCCTTCACTCTCGACAACTTACCCCGCAGCCTCATCACAGCCTTGCTGTGCAACTGGGAGATGCGTGACTGAGATAACCTCAGTGTAAGCGCGATCTCCTTGGCAGTCAGACCCTCGTAATAATACAAAGCGATGACCAGTCTCTCTTTTTCAGGGAGTTCATCTATCGCCTTGGCCAGCTGCCGCTTCACATCCTCCATCTCCGCGTACTCCTCGGGAGACACTGCTGCCTCATCAGCCAGCGCCTCGCCCAGTGAGGGTTTTTCGTCGGTCTTCCCCCAAAGTTCATCCAATGAAAACAGCGAAGTCGCTATGGTTTCCCTGAGTCGCTGGTTGTACTCTTCTTCCGAGAGGCCCAGATACTCCCTCACCTCCTCATCAGTCGCGGCCCTCCCTTCCCGCCGCTCAACCGCCGCAAAGGCGCGCTCCACCTCTCGGGTTCTCTGCCTAACCGATACGGGTACCCAGTCAAACGCCCTTAGTCCATCGAGTATCGCCCCTCGTATCCGCGCTACCGCATATGTCTCAAACTTGACCCCTCTCTCTGGCAAGAAGCGATCAACAGCCTCCATGAGGCCGAATACGCCGTAGCTGATTAAGTCGTCCAGTTCCACGTGAGGCGGTAGGGAGATGGCCACACGTCCGGCCACGTACTTGACCAACGGCAGGTATTTCAGGATGATCTGATCCTTTAGGGCGGGTGACTTCGTACTCTTATATACCTGCCACATGTTAACCGCTTCCTCAGAAGATGCCACGGATGCAAACCCCCTTCCCGTGCTCAGGCCAACCCGAGTCGCCTCTGCTCCAACTGCTTCTGGAGCACAAATTTGCAGACCCAGTCCTGATCCCTTATCTTAATATCTACAAACTGAACCCCTAACCGAAATCGGTCATCTGGCAGGTCAGACCGCACACAGCGTACCACCCTTCCCGTCACGCATATCTCGCGCCCCTGAATCTCCATTTGGCATCGAATCAGCGTCTCAGGTTGCAAGCGAACATCAGACAGTAGCCCGAGGCCTCCACCTGATATGTCAAAAGTAGTAGCCACGAAGCTGATTTTCTTATCCCCTTCCTCCTCATCGCATGTGGACACGCTGACAGGCAAGCCCACTTCGAGGCGGACAAAATTCCTACGTTGTATGCGTTCCAGTTCATCTGGTAATACGCATCTCATCTCCGGAACCTTCTCTTGGGTAACCCACAGCACCTCGCTGGCAAACCAGTATACTCCAGTCTCCTGTACCACGCGGACCTTGATCTTTGTACCAGGCTCCATAGTCAGGTAGTGTCGCTGGTACAAAGGCACGTCCGAAATGAACCAGGTATCCCCCAATGCGTGCACCAGGCAGTGATGGAACCTCTCCAGAGGGTCCCCCACCACCCTTACCGCTATTTTCGTGCCGGGAGACAGCAGATCCACAGGCTTTATGCTCACGTCACACTCACCACCCCCACTGATTCCACTTCCACTTCAGGCAAGAGCTCACTGAATGAAAGCACCGCCACCTTCGGCCCGAGCCTCGATAGGATCTGGCGCAGCCGCGGGCGAGCGTGCGGTGTGCATAGAATCATTGGGAGTTCGCCTCGCCTGGCCACGTTCTCCATGAGCACTGAAAGTCTAGTATAAAGTAGCCTTATCTCCTGCGGTGTGAGATCGGGTCCATCCGGAGAAGAGAGTCGCCGCTCAAGATCGGGGTCTAGCGTGATCACGAGCCCTTTTTTGGTGTCCAAATCGTATAATCTTGTAATCTGGCGTTTTAGCGCCTGGCGCGCGATTTCAGTCAGGTAAACCGGGTCCCGGGACTCCCTGGCGCCATCTGCCAGGCTTTCAAGAATAGTAACCAGATCCCTGATAGGCACGCCCTCCTGTAGTAACCGCTGCAACACCTTTTGCACCTCTCCAAGCGACAGCAGCCCTGGTATGAGTTCTTCGACCAAGGCCGGATGAGTCTCTTTTACAATATCCAGGAGTCCCTGTACCTCCTGCCTTCCCAGTAACTCGTGAGCATGGGTGCGTATCACCTCTACCAGGTGAGTGGCAAGCACGGAGGTGGGATCGATCAAACTGAGACCATCCGTCTCCGCTTTTGCCCGCGATTCTTCCGGCACCCACCACGCAGGGAGACCAAAGGTGGGTTCGCGGGTCTCCAACGCTCCGTAGTCGTCGGGATTGCCTTCGGGGCTCAGCACCAGCAGGTAGCCCGGCCGTAGCTCTCCCCCCGCCACGCGAGCGCCTCTCAGTCTTATCACGTACTCCGAGGGTTTCAGCTGGCTCACGTTGTCCCTGATCCGTATCGGGGGAATGATAAAACCCATCTCCAGGGCGATTTGTCTCCTGATCATGACCACTCTGTCGAGCAGATCACCGCCTCTCTCTGCCTGTGCCATGGATAGGAGGCTGTAACCCAGTTCTATCTCGAGTGCGTCCACCTGCAGCCACTGTTTCATGTTCTCGGGCTTCCTCCACGCGTCAAGATCCGCCTCGCCCTCTGCTCGGGTCTGTTCCTGGGATTTCTGCATTCGGACGGAAGTACTTACTGCAAAGATCCCGGTGGAAAATGACATCACAAAAAAGGGCAAAAATGGAAGTCCCGGTATGAGCCCAAGCAGGAATAGAGCAGCAGACGCCACCGCCAGGGGGCGTGGGTTTGACAGCAGCTGGTCGAACATATCGCTACCAAGCCCATCCTCGGACGCTGCGCGGGTCACTACGATACCTGTAGCCACCGAGACTAAGAGTGCAGGTATCTGGCTAACCAAACCGTCCCCGACAGTCAACAGAGAGTAGCGCATAAGCGCCGTGCTCAGGTCCATTCCCCTCTGCACCATTCCCACTATAAATCCGCCGATCAAGTTTATGACAGTAATGATGAGTCCTGCGATGGCATCACCCTTTACGAACTTGGATGCACCGTCCATCGCGCCGTAAAAGTCTGCCTCACGAGCCACCTCGCGCCGTCTTGCCCGGGCCTCTTCATCCGTAATCTGTCCCGCGCTTAGATCTGCGTCAATGCTCATCTGTTTCCCTGGCATTGCGTCCAACGTGAACCTGGCGGCCACCTCAGCTACGCGCTCTGCGCCCCTTGTAATCACGACGAACTGGATAATTACGAGTATTAGAAACACGATAAGTCCAACGACCGGATTGCCCCCCACCACAAACTCGCCGAACCTCGCAATGATCTGCCCCGCGTACCCGTGCAGCAGGATCAGTCGTGTGGACGATATGTTAAGCGACAGCCGATACAGCGTGGCGATGAGTAACAGCGCAGGGAATACCGAAAAGTCCAGCGGTCTCTTTATGTACATAGATACAAGTACAATCACAAGCGCCAGGCTGAAATTGAGCGCAAGAAGGACATCAAGGAACACGGCATTAAGGGGAACTACCATCATAACGACGATCAGAATCACCAAAACGGCCAGACTCACATCCCTTGCGACCTTCATCGCATTGCCCCCTTTGCCTGCAGCTTCATCCGGTATACAAACGCCAGCACCTCAGCAACTGCCTGGTACAGCTCGCGCGGTACGTAATCTCCTATATCTGCTAAGGTATAAAGCGCCCTGGCGAGCCCCTCATTCCTCACTACCGTCACCCCGCTCGACAGCGCAAGCTCGCGAATCCGCTGAGCCATGAGATCCCTGCCTTTAGCCACGATCCGGGGCGCTCGCATCTTCTCCGGCACATATTTCAGCGCTACTGCAAAGTGCACGGGGTTGGTGATGCATACGTCCGCCTTTGGGACCTCTGCCATCATCCTTGAGCGTGCGATACGCCTCTGCATTTCTCGGATCTTGGATCGGATCTGGGGGTTTCCCTCGGTCTCCTTGGTTTCGTCCTTCAATTCCTTTCTGGTCATCATGAGCGACCGTTCGTGTTCCCACCTCTGGTACGCAAGGTCGCAGGCACCGAGAAGCACCAGCGCCCCTCCAGCCTTCAGAGCCGCCAGCAGCGCCTGCCTGCCGATGTACGCCGCGCCGACCTCCACCTCTGTGCCTCCCAACAGCAAAAGCCCTCTGACAGTCCCTTGCAGGTGGAAGTACAGTATCACACCGATCAGCCCGACCTTACCGAAGGACTTGACCAGCTCCACAGCTGTTCGCCTGGAGAATATCCGACCGAGGCCTCGCACCGGGTCAAGCCTGGTCAAGTCAGGCGATATCGCATGGGTGGAAAACAAAAGCCCCACCTGCGAAGCAGTAACCACACCCGCAAACGCAAATGCGGCGAGCATCATGGGCAATGTGGCATAGCCTAAAGTCTTGATGCTCAGCCATCCCACTGACGCCAGATCGGGTTCTGGAATGAGCCAGTTGCTCCAGACGTTTCTCGCATAATCTCGCAAAAGTCCCACAATCCTCCACCCGAGCACCCAGAGACACAAGGTCCCCAGAAGGAACACAGAGGCAGCCGACAGGTCCTGGCTCCGCGGTACCTGTGCGCGCCTTCTGGCTTCGCTCCGTTTTTTTGGCGTGGGCGCTTCTGTCTTTTCTTCTGAAAAAAGCTGGAGGTCTATTAAAAACGCCCTGTCCATCATCGCTGCCCCCATGCAGAGAGAAGTCCCGAAAGCAATTTGTCCATTCCGGAGAAGCGATTCATCAGGATGCCGACAACGACCGGGAGCGATAGGAGTGCAATGATACTGCCGCTCAGCATCTTCACAGGAAGCCCCATGATGAACATGTTCATTTGCGGGACCGCCCTGGACACTACACCAAGCCCAACTGTGGTGAGGAACACCGCCCCGACAACGGGCAAGGCGATCAAGCCGGCAAGTCTCCACATCTCTCGCACTGCATATACCATCGTCCTCATGGTCTCCTGCGGTATCAAGAACCCACCAATACGTGCCACCTCATAGCTCCTGGCCAGCGCCATAAGCAGCACGTGGTGACCGTCTACCGTGAGGAACAACACAAGCGCTATCATGTAATAGAACGAGCCTAAAAGCGGTACCCGGCCTTGAAGCATCGGGTCCATCACGTTTGCCAGGCCAAGCCCCATCTCCATATCGATGATTTGGCCCGCAAGCTGCACTGCCGCAAATATCAGCATCAACATGAACCCGAGCGCCATCCCAATGATTACCTCGTGTATGCCCGCCAGCGCCAGCTCGACCGGACCCGGTACGGCCGGAGCGCCGTTCACTACGTGCGAGAGCAGGTACGCGATGCCAGCGGACAGAGATACCCTGGCCTGAACTGGCAGGAAGCGTCCTCCCAGCAGGGGCGCTGTAACGAACACCCCTGTGACCCTCAGAAATACCAGGGCGAATGTAATGACTGACACTAGCGTATCACCTCGGGCATGAACTCAAGCATCAGTACGGCAAATACCTTAAGGTGGGTCAGCATCCACGGACCCAGGAACAAAAGTCCAAGGAATGTCACCAAGATCTTAGGCACGAACGCCAGCGTCTGCTCATGAATCTGTGTCGTCGCCTGAAAAATACTTACAAGAAGCCCTATGCCGAGCCCGAGCAGCATGAGCGGTCCGACGGTAACCAGGACCGTCATGATCGTTTGCCGTCCAAGTGCAAGGATTACTTCCTCAGTCATGCGCATTTCCTCCTTCACCGAAAGCTCAGAAGCAGCGATTTCACTACCAGGTACCACCCGTCTACAGCCACAAACAGGAGAATCTTAAATGGAAGCGATATCATCATAGGAGGAAGCATGAGCATGCCCATGGACATGAGTGTGCTCGCCACCACCATGTCAAGCACGAGAAAGGGCAAAAACACCATGAATCCCATCTGGAAGGCGGTCTTGAGCTCACTGATTGCAAACGCTGGTATGATTACATGATCAGGAATTTCGGACGTATCAGATACCTGCTCTATACCAGCAAAGCCCGCAAACAGCGCGAGATCTTTTTCACGCGTCTGGCGCAGCATGAACTCTCTTATGGGCAACATCCCCGCCTTTATGGCTTCCGCTTGGCTCAGCTCCCCGCGTATATATGGCTGTACTGCCTGCTGGTTCACCTGTGTCCAGACTGGCGCCATTACGAAAAAGGTGATAAACAGCGCTATACCGATAAGCACCTGGTTAGGCGGCATATTCTGTGTCGCCAGCGAGTTTCTGACGAACGCAAGCACGGTGATGACCCTCGTAAAACAGGTAGTGAGGATTAATAAAGAAGGGGCCAGTGTGAGCACAGTCAATAGCAGAAGCAGCTGGAGAGTCAAAAGCCCCTCCGGAGCGCCCTCCGGAGTGAGTCCCGTCACCTGGATCAATGGCTGAGCCAGCCCCGTACGCGACGAGAGCAGCACCAATGCAGTTGTGACAGCAATGTGTCGGGTCATGACTTTCCCCTCTTTAAGAGCTGTGAAAATATGGCCGAATATGAGTCCTTGCCCTGCTCAGGCTCGGGCAACTCGTCAAACTCCCGGAGCACGTTTACACTGTTTTCTGAAATACCCAAGAGCAAGAACCGGTCGTTTACCCGAATGAGGCATAGAAGCCGGTTAGGGCCAAGGGGCAGCGTCTCCACCAAAACCATGTGGCGCCCTCTCACTGCACCGGGCCTGTTCTTGCTGTACCAAATTAGCACAAGCCGGCCGAGCACGGCGAACACAACAAGGTAAATGATGAGCTGCACCAGTTGTGCTACGGATTGTGCAGTCACGACTCGACCCCCTGCCCGGCGTTGCCGTTTGTATCCCTGGCTCCTCCGACAATCTCTGTGATCCGGATGCCGAAGTTTTCATCCACGACCACAACTTCGCCTCTCGCTACGAGCCGGCCGTTAATGAGCACATCCACCGGGTCCCCGGCGCTCTTCTCAAGTTCCACTACTGACCCCTGTGTAAACCCCAAAACTTCCTTGAGCAGCCGCCTGGTGCGTCCGATCTCCACCGTCACCTCCAGCGGAACGTCGTACAGAAGGTCGATTTTCTGTACTTGTCCTGACGGCAGGCTCGGTTGCACTTCAGGGAATTCGGCCCTTTGAATTTCGGTCAATCTTTCCTTTCCGTTTTCAGACATGATGACCCCTCCTGTTCATCGCAGACGACCACAGCAAGCCTCCTGCCGACTCTGGCAGGGTAGCCTACAAATTTGGGCTTTCCGCTCACCAGCAACTGAACCTTGTCCCCCACTCTGGCCTCCAGCAGCAGCACATCCCCACAAGAAAGCCCCATGAACTCCCCTACCTTCATGTGCGACCGCCCAAGCACTGCCGTGATCTCAACGCTTACGTCCTCCACAGAGCGGCGGATGCTGTCATGCTGTTTTCGGGCTGTATCTCGCTTGCCCGTCAGCCACTGGTGGGTACTCAGCTTGGGCAGGACGGGCTCAAGGGTGACATGTGGCAAACAGAAGTTGAAGAGCCCCACGTACTTTTCGATGCGGACCTCAAGCGATACCACTGCCACGATCTCATTGGCGGAGCTGACCTGAGCAAACAGCGGGTTGGTCTCGATGCGTTGAATGGACAGGTCAAGCCCGACAACTCCCTGCCAGGCTTCCTTAAAAATGAGGGTAATACCTTCAAACAGTTTGCCAAGACCGGCCACCTCGAGCTCGGTGACTGCCCGAGGTATCTCCGCCATGCTGCCGGTGCCCCCGAACAGCCGGTCGATCATTGGAAACACCACCGACGGGCTTGTTTCAAGGAGTATCGCCCCGGGAAGGGGGGAAGGGTTTAGAATAGTGATCACACCAGGGTTTGGTATGTCCTGGATGAACTCGCCGAAGCTGGACTGTTCCACAGAGGTGACGCGTATCTGCACAGTCGTACGCAGCCGGCTGGAAAGAAACGCCGTGAGCATGCGGCACATGTTCTCGTGCAGAAGCTCCAGCACGCGCATTTGGTCCTTGGAGAACTTATCCGGCCTCTTGAAGTCATACTTCCTGACCCTCGGGCCAGTGGACTCCTTGTGCTGCGCGATAGTCTCAAGCAGCTTGCCGATTTCTTTGGCGGTGACCAGTTCCACTGTCATCCCTCCGTCTAGGGCAAAACAAACTCGGTGAAATATACGGCGGAGATCTTACCGCTGCCCAAGAAGGCGTCAAGTTCAGCCCGGATTTCCTCGGCCAATCGTTCCATGCCTCCCGGCATGGACACCTCTTCGAAAGTCTTTGACCGGAGCACGGAGAGCACAATGTAACGGACCTGCGCGTTCTCCTTGCTCATTTGCTTTGCCACCTGTGCGCTCTCCCCTCGGACCTCAAGGCTCAACTTGATCATCCTGCGGCTGTCGGAGGACAGGTTTGTCACAAAGTCCCCTACTTTGATCACTACCGGTTTTGGCGGCGCGCTTCGGGCCTTTTGGTAATACACCCAGCCGAAGTAGCACCCGGCCCCTAGAACTGCTGCGATCACTGCAAGTATCATAATCTTCTTAATCACGGCACTACCCCTCCAGGTTCCCACTTGGACAGTCCAAGTCTTAACAGCACGATGTCTACCCGCCTGTTCAGTCTCCTGTTCGCCTCGGTGGAATTATCAACCAGCGGCCGGTACTCACCGTAACCTGCGACCGACAGGCGCTCGGGCGACAGCCCATGTTCTTCAACGAAGTACCGCACCACCGCGGACGCCCTGCCCGTGGACAGTTCCCAGTTGGAAGGAAAACGTTCCGTGTGTATCGGCAGGTTGTCAGTATGCCCCTCGACGCGCACATGGTTCGGGATCTCACGGATCAGATCGGCCAGGTCCGAAAGGATCCTGCGGGCTTCAGGCTTTAACTCAGCAGAACCCAAGTCGAACAACACGTTGTCCGAAAACCTGAGTATGATACCTCGTTCATGTGTCGCGGATACGACCACCGCTTCAAGTCCCTTGTCCCTTATGTGTTGCTCCAATTTTCCCCAGAGCTCCTCAAGCTGCTGTTGATCCTCCAGATCTTCTTCCGCTTCCCCCTCTTTTTGATACATAGAGCCCTCTTCAGGGTCGATATACGGGTCTGTGCGAAGGCTCTTCCCCCCGTCCAGTACACCCAGGGCGCCCTGGAGAGAGAGCGCGGTTTCCCTGAATTTCCTCGCGTCTATGGTGGAGAAAGCGAACAGGAGCACAAAGAACGTAAGAAGCAGGGTCACCATGTCCCCGTATGTTGTGAGCCAGGATGCCGCCTGCGTCCGCTCATCCCGCCGCCTGCCTCTCCTCATACACCTGTTCACCTGCCTTTGTCTGCTCGGCCCGTTCCATCTTCTGCCGCTGCGTCGGAGACAGAAACGCCTTCAGTTTCTCCTCGATGATGCGGGGGTTGTCCCCTGCTTGAATAGAGAGTACCCCCTCAAGTATGAGTTCTTTGTACAGCACTTCTTCGGCGCTCTTCATCCTGAGTTTGGCCGCGATGGGCAAGAACAGGAGGTTTGCAAGCAGCGCCCCATAGAACGTCGTGACCAGCGCAACCGCCATCCCCGGTCCTATGGACTCGGGGCTGCTTAGATTCTTGAGCATCTGGATGAGCCCGATGAGCGTCCCGATCATGCCAAACGCAGGGGCGAGGCTGCCCATCGTCTCGAACATGGTCTGGCCCGCCTTGTGGCGTTCCTCAAGGAACGCGATCTCCGTCTCCAGGATGTTCTTCAAAAGCTCCGGGTCGGTGCCATCCACCACAAGCTGCAGCCCCTTTTTGAAGTAAGGGTCCTCCACGGACTCAGTGTCCTCCTCAAGCGCCAAAAGCCCCTCTCGCCGTGCCTTCTTGGACAGCTGTACGATCACGTTCAGCATATGAGAAGGGTCCCCGTTCCTTCTGACAAACGCATTTTTGAGCACCTTGCCCACGCTGATAACGGATGACAATGGATACGCAAGCAACGTGGCGGCGAATGTACCTCCAAGCGTGATCATGAGTGACTGGGGATGCCAGAAAGCACCCAAGGATCCTCCCATGAATATTGCCCAGAAGAGGAGGACAACACCGGTGATGACTCCAATAAGGGATGCAAAATCCATCAGTCTTCAGGCCTCCTCAATACCCGGATGCGTCCGGCAAAGGGGAGCAGGGTCCGTCGCCTGTACTCAATGGCAGCATTGACCAGTTCCTCGACGGTCTCGCGGACGATGACCCGCCTTCCGTTAGTTAGGCACACCACCGTTTCAGGGATACACTCAATGCACTCTATGAGCTCTGCGTTCAGCACCACTGGCCTACCGTCAAGTTTGGTCACATAGATCACCCTGCTCACCCCTTTGTCATCTACCTCTTCAGGTTCACAAGCTCCTGCAGCATCTCATCTGACGTGGTGATGATCCTGGAGTTTGCCTGAAACCCGCGCTGTGTCACTATCATGCTTGTAAACTCGAGGGAAAGGTCCACAGAGGACATTTCCAGCGCACCCGGAGCCACGGTACCTCTCCCTCCGGTTCCAGCCTCGCCAATCTGCGGTATACCCGAGTTATTACTGGCCTCGTACGTGTTCTCGCCTCGTTTCATCAATCCCCCCGGGTTTGCGAACGCAGCCAGCCCCACCTGCGCCAGCCGCTCCGTCAGACCGTTGGAGTATACGCCGGTAATCACTCCGCTTGAGTCTATCGTGAATCCCTCCAGAGTACCCATGGTGTTACCGTTACGGTCGATCACCGCCACAGACGACCCAGAAGCGCATTGGGTGATCCGGCTGAAGTCGACAGTGATCTCAACCTGGTTCGCTCCCTCTGGAGTGAAGCTGATCTGGTCGCCGAGTGCCGTACTCAACTTGCCTTCTGTGGTGAACTGAAGGCTCCCGCTTCCCACTACGTCCGGGCCCCACTCAGCCTTCCAGCTCCACTCGTTTACATCAGTTTTTTCAAATGTGATGACCAGGTAGTGAGAGTTGCCCAGCGAATCGTATACATCGATGGTTCTTACCAGCGTGGTGCCCACAGGTTCCCGCGAGTCGATGTTATTGGCCATCGTCATGTTGGCAGTAGCGCGAGCGCCGATCACTTCTCCCACCGGGATCCTGAGGTTCGTCAGGGTGTTCTGGTTCTTCTCCCCAAATATGCCATTCTGAGCCATCCAACCCTGTACTCTCCTGCCGCCTGCAGCGGTAAGATAACCTTCCGCGTCAAGGTCAAAGTTGCCCGCCCTGGTGTAACAGAACCCTGAAGCATCTCTTAAGATAAAGAACCCATTTCTCTCGATGGCCAGGTCCGTCATTAGACCCGTGGGCTGCAGGTTACCCTGTGTGTGGAGCACGTCCACCCCTGCGATGGTCATGCCAAGTCCAATCTGTTGCGGGTTCGTCCCCCCTCTGCTTCCGGAAGGAGCGGACGCTCCTTTGATGGTCTGGCTGAAGGCCTCCTGAAAGTTTACTCGTGAGGCCTTAAAACCAATGGTATTAACGTTGGCAATATTGCTGCCTATCACGTCCATGCGAATCTGGTGGTTCCTCAGGCCGGTCACACCGGCGAACATAGATCGCATCATTTGTGATATCCCTCCCAGGTGAGCTGCCGTCACGGTTTCCCGCTGTCACTTGGAAAACCAGCTGCCTCCCTTCCGGGTCCGGCTAGATGATGACGGCGCTGTCAATATTAGTGAACACATTCTGTTTCATCCGTTCCGTGCTGATGGCGGTAACCACCACCTGGTTCTTCACGCTCACTATCAGCGCAAGGTTATCCATGAGAACGAGGGACTCCCTGCAGCCTTTCTGTTTGGCCAGGGCGACGGCGGCGCACAGTCTCTGATAATCGGAATCCGTGAGGGTCCTGCCCTCACTTGCCAGTCTCTGCCCTGCATGAGCGGAAATCTTAAGTTCGCGCTCTTTGACTTTCTCTTGCAGTATGCTGGCGAACTCACCGGTCGATCCGGGCCTTCCGGTCGAAGGCTTCGGCGCTATTGGCCATATCTCGGGAAGATCCCCTATTCTGATCTTGTCTGCCATATGGACCACCCCAGCACCATCTCTTGAGCAATCATCTCGAGGATCTGACGTATCTGCCTTGTCTCAGACAGGGTCGTCAACTGCACCATCTGGGTCATCATTTCCCTGTCATTCATGGGCTCAAGTGGGTTCTGATTCTGCATCTGTTTGACAAACAGCTGCAGGAATTCGCTGCCCCCAAATTCAGTCCACTGTACAGTGGTCGCAGTACTCTGATCCGTTGCGTATACCCTCACGCTTTGCACCCCCCTTTCATACTCTGCAATCAAGCGCGGCCGCTGCCCTCACAGGCACATGAGTCGAGCGCTTTAGTCTTTGAACCTGCGCGGCGTTTTTGTCTTCATAGTGCCTCCTGTCGCTATCCACCCGATGCCTGCCTGTACCCGTGGACTCGCCCGCCACCACGAGAGACAGCACTGTCATGCCTCTTTCCGCCAGAGCCGTCCGGAGCTCTGCCAGGTGCGATTCCACCAGCGCGCGCGCCTCGGGGTTTTGCAGCTTAAGATGTGCCGATACCCCCTGCTCGTCAACAGATACCGAAACAAGCAATTTCCCAAGTCGTTCCGGCTTCAGCTGTATTTCTACAGTCTGAACGCCCTGAGTTCGTACAAATCGCACCCGTTCGATCACCATGTCCGCGATGCCGTGCGCGTTGCCTGGTTCCAGAGCTTCGGCCGGTCCGTCTTTTGCCGACTGCACACCCGTGGCTGTGGTTTGTTCTTCCGATCCGGTTGGCACAAGTTGCAGCGGATGAGGCTCGACGGGGCTCGTCGGAGGAGCAACTGTGTCTGGCCACTTGACTACAGTCGGCTCCGCATGAGCAAATGGACTGTCGGCTCCGATGGCGCGAGGCTTTGATTCTGCGCCTTCCTGCGTTGACTCACGTTGCTCCATCCTGGGGGTCACCTCAGGCTGTCGCGGCATATGCGCGCATGTGGGCACTGCCTCCAATGTCAGCTGATCCACCGGGGTCTCTTGCTGCTGCCTGGCAGATTCCAGGTCGTACAACAATTCCGGATAGTGGGAACAATCAGATGCCGTATCCTCCGGCTGCCCTACTGGCAGAGAAGTCACTTCCATGGTCGGTCCCCACCAGGTTCGAACCTGCATGTCCCCCTGGCCGACGTCTGGCGCGGGCTGCTGCTCTCGGGCCAAGCTCTGAACGGGCTCTATTAGGGAGCACAACAGCGCGGAAAACACGTCTTCCAGCTGCTGCCGGCGGCTTTCCTCGCCCTTGTGGCCTACCCGGCATTCGTTGCCCGCCGCGGCTACTTCACATATTTCCATCACTTCTCACCTCCCGTATCTTGCAGCCGCCCTGTCGTCCAGCTCTCTCTGCTCCATAGCCTGTACTTCCCTGAAATACTCCGACATGTGCTTCGTCAGGAGGTTCTCAAGTATCTTCCGTTCTCTAGTCGCAGCAAGGAGCGCATCCCTCTTGCGCGAGGTCTCATGCTGGCAGACCGCCAGCTCTTCCTCCCGCCTTCTTGCAAGCGCGTAGAATGACTCAAGCATGGTCACTGATAGCTGCACATCTGCGAGGCGCAGCCGGCCAGGTCCAGCGCTACCAAACCATCTGTTGGCGAGATCCTGCGCTTCAAGGAGCCTTGCTTGGGCGTCCGCTTCCTCTTTCAGTGCGTGCGCGTATCCAAGTTTCCTCTCCTCCTCTGTGTTTTTCCTAAGTGACAACAACTTCTGAAGCCTTAAGTTGAGTAGACTCATCTTCATCCCTCCTTTCAGAAAAGATGGAGCAGCCGGTTACGACTGTCCTCGAAGTCCGCATGTTCCCCGGTGTCCTGAGCTAAGAACGCGTTCATCTGGTCTATCTTGGCCAGCGCTTGATCTATCCGGGGATTTGAGCCCTTCTGGTATGCACCCACATTGATCAGATCTTCCGACTCTCTGTACACAGCGAGCAACCTGCGAAACGTGCTTGCTGCGGCCCTGTGCTCCGGAGGTACAAGGTCGTTCATCACACGCGAAAGACTGGCCAGCACGTCAACTGCGGGGTAAAGGCCTGCTGAGGCCAGCGTCCGCGAGAGAACGATGTGCCCGTCAAGTATACCGCGGACCGCGTCCGATATGGGTTCATTCAGGTCATCGCCGTCCACTAGCACAGTGAAAAAGCCAGTTATACTTCCTGAGTCGGTATTCCCGGTTCTTTCAAGCAGCCTAGGGAGCGCAGCAAACACTGAGGGAGTATACCCCCGACTGGTGGGCGGTTCCCCTATTGCCAGACCCACTTCTCGAAGACCCATCGCAAACCGGGTCAACGAGTCCAGCAACAACAGAACGTCCTTACCACGGTCCCGGAAGTATTCGGCGATGGCCACTGCGGTATGAGCAGCATTTATCCGAAGCAATGCAGGCTGGTCTGAAGTGGCTACCACCACTACGGATCTCGCCAGCCCCTCCGCCCCGAGGTCTCTTTCAATAAACTCACGGACTTCCCGGCCCCTTTCTCCCACAAGCGCGATGACGTTTACGTCGGCCTCCGTGTGCCGGGCGATCATACCAAGCAGCGTGCTTTTGCCCACTCCGCTGCCCGAGAAGATGCCCAAACGCTGCCCGCGGCCACACGTTAGAAGTGCGTCTATGCTTCGTACACCCACTGCCAGTTTCTCAGTGATGCGTCTCCTTGACAAAGGTCCCGGAGGGGAGTTTAGTATGGGGTACCTGGCGCTTACGCGCACTGGGCCCAGCGCGTCCACTGGATTGCCTAGCCCGTCAACGACACGCCCGAGCAGGCCGTCACCCACTCCCACTTCCAGCTGCCGCCCCGTGGACACCACCTCGCTGCCCGGTCCGATCCCATCCATGTCTCCGAGCGCCATGAGCAGCACTCGCTCGCCCCTGAAGCCCACTACCTGCAGCAATACTCGCTTCCCGGTGTCAGGGCTTTGCAGGCGGCATACCTCACCCACTGTAGCAGCAGGGCCCAGTGACTCAACAGTGAGCCCGACGACCTGAGTGACCTTGCCAGTGAGCGGCATGGTGTCTGTACCTCTTACCACTTTAAACATGGAGACGAAATCAGGTTGATACACTTGATACTCCTCCAGGTCCCCGGATTTCCCGAAGCGCGTCGGCTACACGCTCGATCTGCCGCGCAATCCTGGCATCCACCGTTCCCCTAGCCGATTCCAGCATGAAATCCCCGGCTTCAAGCGACGGGTCCTCTTCCACTGAGAGTTCCAACACGTGCGGCGCCTCGGCCTTCAGTTCGAGCCTGGCCTCCTCCATGAGCACCGCATCCCTCGGGTTCACCTTGATCACCAGTCTGCCTTCTCCACGGAGCTTGCTCACTGCATCCCGCGCCATCGCCAGCACCAGTTCGGGCCTTTGAGTCATCTCAGTCTTTATGATCCGTTCAGCTATGTGCACAGCCAGCTCTATGATCATTGGCTCATACTCGCTGTATATGTCAGAAGCGATGCGCTTTGCCTCTTCGGCCTCTCGCCTGGCCTCACCCAAAATCCTCTCTGCCTCTGCCCTGGCTGCCGCGACACCGGCTTCATATCCCTCCCGGAACCCTTCTTCCCTCGCTTGCTTACGCAGACTCTCCCGTTCCTCCTCGTCGTCAGGCGCAGTCTGGATTTCTGGGCGCACCGTTTCCGTCTCTTCCTCCTTTTGGCACTCGCACTGACTCACCCCTAACTTGACGATTCCTCCCTGCCGAACTGCGAGCGCTTTCAGCACCCTAGACAACGATGTCGTCACCTCCGCTACCCCCGACGATCACTTCGCCCTCGTCCTCAAGCCGCCTGATCAGATTGACGATCTTCTGCTGGGCCTCTTCCACGTCGCGCAGTCTGACCGGGCCCAGGAACTGAATGTTCTCCTCGAGCATCTCCGCTGCCCGTTTGGATACATTCCGGTAAATCTTGTCCTTGACTTCTTTGCTGACCGACTTCAATGCCAGCGGGAGGTCCTTGTTCATATCCACTTCCCGCAGTACGCGTTGCAGTGACCTGTCGTCCATGTGTACAATGTCTTCGAACATGAACATGCGTTTCTTCACTTCTTCAGCCAGTTCAGGATCAGAAAGCTCAAGCGACCCGATGATCCGTTTCTCTGTAGCCCTGTCCACCCTGTTCAGGACGTCCACGAGAGACTGTATGCCGCCGACTGACGAGTACTCCTGCGTTAGCAAAGACGACAGCTTCCTCTCCAGCACCCGCTCCACTTCCCGTACCACCTCAGGTGCAGTCCTGTCCATCCGGGCCAACCTCTTGGCGATGTCCGCCTGCCTCTCGGGAGGGAGCGCCGAAAGCACCGCAGCAGCCTGAGGGGTATCCATGTAAGCCATGATCAGCGCGATGGTTTGAGAATGCTCGTTTTGGATGAAGTTGAGGATCTGTGCGGCATCTGTTCTTCTAATAAAGTCAAATGGCCTCACCTGCAAGCTGGCGGTGAGCCTGCGCAGGATTTCCAAAGCTTTCTGCGTCCCCAACGCACGTTCAAGTATGTTCTTTGCATAATCCACACCGCCCTGAGCCAAGTAGTCCTGGGCGAGGCACATATCACGAAACTCTTCGATCACCGAGTCCCTGACCTCAGGAGGCACTTTTCTTGTAGCCGCAATCTCCAAAGTGAGCTTTTCAATGTCTTCTTCAGCCAGATGCCTAAACACCCTGGCTGAGAGCTCGGGGCCCAATGAGATCAAAAGGATCGCCGCTTTCTGTGCCCCGGTGTACTGCCTTCTGACCACAGGCCCCATGCCTCCTTCCCTAAGCTCAATCCTCGTTCATCCATGCCTTGATGACCTGGGCTACGCCTTCCGGATTCTTATGTACCAGTCTCTCTATCTCCCTGATAGGTCGTGGACCGCTGATTTCGTCGGAGGTCGCCGCCACTTCCTTCACCGCGACAGCCACAGGTTCAACCTTCGCCTGCTTTTTACCCCGCAGGAGCATCGTGATGAGTGCGGACAGTACTGCCAGGCCAAAGAACACCGCAAGTGACGGGATCAACACTTTTTGCCACCACGGAGCGACCGGCACGGGCGCGTTCATGTCTTTCAGTATGGCCTCCTGAAGGCTTGTATCGAACTTCATCCCGTACACCGTGATCTGGTCCTCCCGTGATGAATCAGAGCCGATGGCAGCAGCCACCGTCTGCTCCACCAACCTCGACTCTTCCGGAGACAGGTCGCGGTTTATGAGCACGGCTACGGATAGCCTGGTGACCTTCCCGGGCGCCACGACGACCTTTTCGCTAATCTGGTTGAGTTCCAGGTTACGCGTAGTCTCCCTGCGGGCGTAATCAGAAGACTGCCTCTCTGCAGGTGACTGATAGACGGGGATGTTCCCTGATTGCCCCAGGGGGAGCCCCTCTCCCCTGAAGGTCTCTTCGAGCTCCTGCACGCTTCTGACCAAACCCTCGCCTGTACCGGGCTCAAAGAATGTGCGTTCTATCACTTTCTGATCAAAGTCAAGCGTTGCGCTCACCTGGACAGCCACGTTACCAGGACCGAACACCCTCTCGAGCAGATGCTCGATTCCTTGCTGCAGCTCGGTCTGAAACGCACGGGTGAGGTCGTTGTGCCCCGCAGCTGTGCCTGCAGCTGAGGCATCCGCAATCCCGTGTGACAGAATGCGACCATTGACATCTATGACCGACACGTTTTCGGGGCTCAAACCTTCTACGGCGTGGGCAACCAGGTACATGATGCCTGACACCTGATCCCTGTCTAATTTTGTAAGCGGAGACAGTTTTACAAATACCGAGGCCGTCGCAGGTCTGGCCTTTTGGATAAAGAGGCTGTTTTCCGGCAGGACTATATGTACTCGGGCAGACTGCACGCCGTGGATGTGTTGGATGGTGCGGGCAAGCTCGCCCTGAAGCGCGCGGACATAGTTCACCCGGCGTTCAAAATCGGTAGTACCAATGGACAAACTGTCCATAACCTCGTAGCCCACAGTCCCGCCCCTGGGCAGGCCCTTGCCGGCCAGCCCGATGCGGGTGATGTCGGCTTCCCTGGCGGGTACGAGGATGGTGGTGCCCCCGTCAGCGAGTGAGTAGGGAGTTTTCTGCTCGTTCAGATACTCAATAATGGATGACGCGTCGCCAGGATCCAAGTTTCGATACAGCACGACAAAAGACGGCCCAGAAGCAGCGAGCACCACAAATATCACTGCTGCCAGAACCACCACTGCGACTGCAGCAATGAGAATAATGCGATTGCCGCCAAGCCCGTCCCGGACTTGCTTTAGGCGGGAAAGCCAAGTATTGCTCATCGGTAGAATACACCCCCGGCCAGTTTACCGATGACTCTTCAGATCTGCATTCTCATGATTTCCTGGTAGGACTCGACGATCTTGTTGCGCACCTGCACCGCCAGCTGCAGTGCAATCTGCGCCTTCTCGACAGCGATCACAGCTTCATGAATATCTGCGATCTCACCCGTGGCCAGCTTGCGGGAGGCGGTAAGAGCATCCTTCTGGATAGACTCAAGCTGGCTTATCGCTTTTTCCAAGATATCGCCGAACTCCTGGCCTCTCACCGCCTCCCCGGCCTGTTTCCACAACGCGGATTGAGAGACCCCTGCAATCTGCAATCTAAAACCTCCCTCCACCTAGCCTCGTCCGATTTCAAGCGCCTTCTGGACCATACGCTTGAAGGTGTTGATCGCGGTCACGTTGGCCTCGTATGCTCGGCTCGCTGATATCATGTCGACCATCTCGATGACCGGATCCACATTTGGGTATTCCACAAACCCCTCTTCGTCCGCATCCGGGTGACCCGGCTCGTACTTCCTCTTACCCGGCGAGTTCTCTTCGACCACCGCAATCGCGCGGACCCCGGCTCCGGTCCCCGCGAACGGGATTCGATTCATCAGCCACGCAAAGGAAGCCATCTGGCTGCGCTCTGCCAGTACAACCGATTTCTTTCTGTAGGGCGCATCGCCCTTGCCCCTGGTGGTGTTCACATTGGCGAGGTTGTCCGCGATTACGTCGAGGCGGAGCCTCTGTGCCGTCAGACCGGACGCGCTGGTATCCAGGCTCCCAAAAAACTTCAACGTCATCTCCTCCCGTCAGTGATCACCGTTTTGAGTTGAGCAAAGTATGCGGAGAGTTGATTTGTAAGTGTCTCAAAGTACAGGCTGTTCTTTGCCAGTTCAGCCATCTCCCGTTCTATATCCACGCTGTTTCCGTCTGCCCTTATGCTGTTTGTATCAACAACTGTCCTCGGGTCTACCGATGGTGAGACAAGAGGTATGTGGCGCTGGTGAGTAGCTGCAAGACGTACCGCCTTCTTGCCTTCCCGGGCGAGCGCGGACACAAAGTCCAGATCCCTCCTCTTGTAGCCCGGAGTGTCAGCATTGGCGATATTCGAAGCGATCAGGTCATGCCGCCGCTTGGACCACGCGATCCCCTTCTCGAGCATCCGCATTGTCTCAGTGGTGATGTCCACCTGGTCCACCTCCACAAAAAATTCAACCCGCCATACGCTTAGGTCACCAGGCGGGTGAAGAAAATCCCTCCGGCAACCCAGCCATCCTGGCCCCTAATCGGGGCTTTAGATCTGTAGGCTTTGCGTCCCCACCTTTCGATGGGTTTGCTTTTGTCACGGGCTATTTACTTAGGTGAGACCGCAATTCGACAGTACTTGAGAAAATCCTTCTTTTTCAAATAAAATTTTCCAAAAAAATATTGGGACAGGCATTACATCTCGCCGTCCCACAAACTGATGCATTACCGCAGTTTCTTTAGTTCTTCAATCAAGCGGTCGTTCAGTACTTTGATGTATGTCCCCTTCATACCGAGGGACTTGGACTCGATAACACCGGCGCTCTCGAACTTCCGCAGCGCATTCACGATTACCGAGCGGGTGATCCCGGCCCGGTCAGCCACCTTGGAAGCGACAAGAAAGCCCTCTGAACCGCGCAGTTCGTCAAGTATGTGCTGGATGGCCTCAAGTTCGGAATAAGAGAGGGTACCGATCGCAACCTGTACCGCTGCCTTCTTTCTGGCTTCGTCCTCCAGCATGTCGGCCTTTGAGCGCAGAATCTCCATACCCACTACTGTTGCCCCATATTCAGCAAGGAGCAAGTCTTCTACATTGAATTGCCGTTCAAAACGGGCGAGGATCAGCGTGCCCAACCGCTCGCCGCCTCCGATAATGGGCACTATGGTAGTGATCTTCCCCTCAATCATGCACTGCTTGAGATCGGCAAACAAGCAGCGCCTTCCTTCCTGAGGGATATTGGCCGATGTTTGGTCGATCCTCAGTAGTTTTTCGTTGAAGTCTTCGGGAAATGCCTTTTTGTCCAGCACCTCTGTGATGAGCACTTCACATTCAAACTCATCAAGCAGCGCATGCCCGAGGATCTTCCCTCTCCTGTCCAGCACATAAACGTTAGCCTTTATCACCTCACTCAGTACTCTTGCCATCTCGTGAAAATCCACCGGGAGCCCGGCCGAAGTCTGCAAGAGCCTGTTTACCCTTCTGGTCTTCTCCAACAATTTGTCCATAGGTACGTCCCCCTTGCCCGGCTACAAGATGTATCTGCTGAGATCCACGTCTGACGATATACCTTCCATGCGCGTCTTCACGTAATCCCTGTCGATCTTTATCGTCCTGCCGCGCATCTCGGGTGCTTCAAATGAGATCTCTTCAAGCAGCCTCTCCATGATAGTATGCAGGCGCCTTGCGCCTATGTTCTCCGTCTGCTCGTTGACCATTACTGCAACCCTTGCTATTTCGTCCACTGCATCTTCTGTAAATTCAACGATCACCCCTTCGGTACCAAGAAGCGCCTGGTACTGCTTGATCAACGCACCCTCGGGCTCTACGAGAATGCGTTTGAAATCCTCTCTACCCAGCGCGTCCAGCTCCACGCGTATAGGGAACCGTCCCTGAAGCTCAGGGATCAGGTCGGAGGGCTTGCTCACGTGGAAGGCGCCAGCGGAAATGAAGAGGATGTGGTCGGTCTTCACAGGCCCATACTTCGTGTTTACCGTGGACCCTTCTACAATGGGAAGGATATCACGCTGAACTCCCTCCCGGGAGACGTCCGGTCCAAACCCCTTCTCCCTCCCGGCGATCTTGTCTATCTCGTCGATGAATATGATGCCCGTCTCTTCCGCTCGGGTAATCGCCTCGGAGACTACCGCGTCCATGTCCACCATTCTTGCAGCCTCTTCAGCGGTGAGGATCTTCCTTGCTTCTCTTACCGGTACCTTTCGCTTCTTCTTACGTTTGGGCATCATTGGGCCCAGCAGATCCTGGATATTGATGCCCATCTCTTCCACTCCTGCACCGGAGAATACCTCTATGGTAGGGACCGCCGCATCTTCCACCTCAATCTCGACAATGGTATCCTCAAGTGCCCCCCTGGCAAGCTTGACTCGCATCTCTTCCCGGAGCTTCGTCGCTTCCTCCAACCGGCGTTGATACTCGGTCTTGTTCATCTCCTCAACGTCTTCGCCCCTACCGAATATCATTTCAAAAGGGTTTTTGGGCTGATGGGTTTTCTTGGGGAACGGAGCCAGAATCTCAAGCAGCCTTCCCTCCGCATTCACTTTGGCGCGCGCCTGTACCTTTTCCATTTTCTCTGCCTTGACCATGCGGATGGCCGTTTCCACCAAATCCCGGACCATAGACTCCACGTCCCGGCCCACGTAACCCACTTCCGTAAACTTGGTGGCCTCCACCTTCGTAAACGGTGCATCCACCAGCTTGGCAAGTCGCCTGGCGATCTCTGTCTTGCCCACCCCGGTTGGCCCGATCATCAGTATGTTCTTAGGGTGCACCTCTTCCCTCAGGTGCCCCTTAAGCAGCCTTCTGCGATAACGGTTCCTGAGAGCGACCGCAACGGCCCTCTTGGCCTTTTCCTGACCCACGATATACCGGTCAAGTTCCTCCACGATCTCCCTTGGCGTCAAGTCTTCTCTCGCCATCTATAGTTCCTCCACGCTTATCTCCGAGTTGGTATACACGCATATGGAAGAGGCGATGCCTAAAGCGGCACGCACCACTTCGGTTGGAGACATCTCCGTGTGTTGCACCAGCGCTCGTGCAGCAGCTAGCGCGTAAGGACCTCCCGAGCCTATGGCTGCGACCCCGTCATCCGGCTCTATTACTTCACCACTCCCTGATATGATGAACATGCACTCTGCATCAACCACAAGGAGCAGCGCCTCAAGGCGTCTTAATACCTTGTCCGTCCTCCATTCCCTCGCAAGCGCTACCGCCGCCCGTCTCAGGCTGCCGCGCGCTTCAGTAAGCCTCTCTTCGAACCGTTCAAACAACGTAAATGCATCTGCCACGCTCCCGGCAAACCCCGCGAGCACCCTGCCGCCGAACAACCTCCTTATTTTCTTCGCACCGTGTTTGATAATGGTTTTCTCCGCCAGCGTCACTTGGCCGTCGCCGGCGATGGCAGCGCGTTCGCCCCGTTTCACCGCCACTATGGTAGTCCCCTGAAACATGTCTCTCACGCCCTCGGATGAGTATTCATGTAGACTTCGCGAAGCCTCTTCTTCGTAACATGCGTGTAGATCTGGGTCGTGGACACCGACGCGTGCCCGAGCATCTCCTGAACTGACCGTAGGTCCGCTCCTGCCTCAAGAAGATGCGTGGCGAAGCTGTGGCGAATGCTATGAGGGCTCAAACCCTCCCTGGCGCACGCCTCTCTCACATAACGGTGGAACAGGTCCCTGATCCCCCTGACGGAGAGGCGCCCCCCCCTCCAGTTGAGGAACAACGCTTGCTCGTTGTTCCGGCCCTTCTTTGCAAGCTTCGGCCTTGACATCTCCAGGTATCGGCCCAGGGCATCCAGGGCGCGGCTGCCCACTGGTACAAAACGTTCCTTCCTGCCCTTCCCCACGACTCTGCAAAACCCCAAAGAGTAGTCTACGTCGAATACGTTCATCCCCGAGAGTTCCGAAATCCTGACCCCGGTCGCATACATGAGTTCCAGCACTGCTCTGTCCCTCACGCCGAGCACAGTGTCGGGCGAAGGTAGCGACAAGAGCACATCAATCTCCCTTTGATACATAAATGAAGGGAGTCTCATCTCCCTCTTGGGCGATTGCAACTGTGTAGCCGGGTTTGTGCTGAGGCAGCCTTCTCTTTGGAGGAATGCCATGAAACGGCGTATGCACGAAAGCTTGCGGGCGATCGTTGCTCGGGCGAGTTTCCTGTCGTGTAGGGCACCCAGGTACTCGGAAACAACAGCTTGGTCCACATCAGTAAGGCGCGTCGCGCGTTCCGTTAAAAACTCCGTGAATTGCCGGAGGTCAAGCGTGTATGCTATCACGGTGTTAAAGGACAGCCCTTTTTCTCCCACCAAGTGGGTGATGAAATCTTCAACTGCCTCGTCGATGTCCATAAGACCACGTCACCTGCGTACCGTTCCGTTCATTACCCACATATACTACCACATTCACAATCTATCTGCAATACCTATATTCGCAATTTTCACCATTTTGCCAGCTGACTCCAATGCCCGGCGTACCATGGCCATGCGCCTTTCCTTCCGGTCTTTCAGCTCCACACGGGGGAGCAGGCCAAACGAAGCGTTCATGGGCTGGAACCTGGCCGGGTCTGCAGAAGTAATATAACGAATGAGGGCATGAAGCATCATCCCGGGTTCGGCTCGCACTAACGGCTCCCCCAGCGCGTATCTGGCCGCATTTATTCCTGCCAAAAGGCCCGTAGCCGTAGACTCCATGTAGCCTTCCACACCAGTTAGCTGGCCTGCCAGGAACAATCCAGGGTTTTCGGCGAACTCGAGCGTGTCAGAAAGCACGGCAGGGCTACACACATAGGTATTCCGGTGCATCACCCCGTACCTTAAAAACTCCGCTCGGGAGAGTGCGGGCACCATACGGAACACGCGCCGTTGCTCAGACCACTTGAGGCTTGTCTGGCAACCCACCAGGTTCAGCATACTGCCTTCGCTGTCTTCACGTCTGAGCTGCAGCACCGCATAGGGTCGCCTGCCCGTTTTCGGATCGACGATGCCCACGGGCTTTAAGGGACCATATCTTAGCGCATGGAACCCGCGCATGGCGATGCTTTCTACAGGGAGGCAACCGTGAACCTCCCCTGGCTGAAGCCAGAGGCTTCCGGGTTAATTCCCGGAACTTCGCGCCTGCCCCGGGTACGCGAGCGCCGAAGTGCTCGGGCCGTAGGCCCCACTTGTTGGCGCCGTATCTTACCGGGCGCAAACGCC
>DYEP01000054.1 GCA_020725675.1 Symbiobacterium sp.
GAGCCCCCTCGCTTTCTCGGCATCATCCCATCTTCCAAGCCCAAGTCATAGTTACACGCCTATCGCTTCGCTTACTCTCTTTTTGTCTACTTTACCAGCAGCGTAGATTCATTCGTTATCTATGGACTGTCGAAGCCCGGTAAATTGCTGGAGCAGAATTGTTACTTGACTTCGTTAGCCCCAGGAATAATATGGTCTACATGAACTGAGTGGATAGCAGGATCCAACGGCTCCTCAGATATAAGACGTCGCAATTCTATCGGACAAGGAGCCTACCAATGAGTTCCTCCCTATCCGAAAGGTGGCCTCTCCTTGAATCCGCCCTTACTTCAAGGGGTCTATGTTTTTAGCCTTCATCCCATTCCACTATGCTTGACCCCAGTTGCTGTAATGTTTCTTTTACCTTGCTGTCAAGGGTAATACGATCAAAGCCGTCTTCGCTCTCAGCTCTTATTTCAATAGTAATCTCAGGGTCAGAACCACACGCTTTTAGCGGTCGAATGACACCGGTAACAACGTGCGACAGTTTATCCCAGGGTACGGAAGCTTTGATGCTTACTCGCTTAATTTTAGCTGACGCTTTACGGGAACCATCCGCACCACCCGAAACAATCCATATTCCACCTTTGTCCGAATCGATTGTCTTATCTTTTAGCGAAACATCCTTACTGCCCCTACCTACACCAGGATAACTGCCACTAAAACCGCCGTCAGTATCAATCGACTTGCCTATACTAATCTTTTTCTCCTCTTCAGCTTTCTCTGCACGTACAATGACAGCATCTAAATTCAAATCTGGCGGGGTTTCGCTAAAATAGAGGGTAGAACCTATGCGTGCCCCCAGCAGGCCGGTCCTTACACCCTGCCTGATCGCCTCGAGTAGCACTTTTTCGCTTTCCAGGCAGGGCAGGCCGGGAGTTTTGAGGAAGACATCATAAACTTCCTGGATGATTTTTTCTGTTTCTTCCTTACCAATAGCCCGGTCCAAAATCAGTTTCGGTGTCAGAGTAGACAAAATGCGTTCCTCGTCTTTTAGATACTGCCATACACGTTCGCTCAAGGAGGGATTTTGCCCTACGGTAGGGATACCCATATCACGCCAGATTATGTCACCGTTGATGCGCCAGCCCACCTGGCGGTAGGCGGCTATGATTGCATGAGGAAGGCCTCTCTTGGCATCATCCAGTTTGTTCTTCAATTCTTGCCGGGAGCCGGTTGTCAGAGAGATATCCGCATCGCCCGAGATGTCCTGCAAAGCCAGGAAACGCCTTAATTGCTTTTCTAGACCAGCATAAACACCTGCATCCAGAGCAACTACAAACAAGGTGTTGCGGTAGATGCGAAAAGTAATCCCGGCATTATCGAATATCTCCCGAGCAAACTGCCCGGTTTCCCTTTCCCCGTATTTCTGCCCAGGCTCCAGTAGGATGAGTTTTAACCGCCGGTTGTCGGGTACATCGCCCGACGCATCCGGCCACAGGTAGACGTCGAAAACAGCCCCTTTGGCCAGCCTGTTCAGATGCTCATAAAGGCATTTACGGACCTGCTCAGGATCGATGGCTTCTTCTTTATCGACAATGATGCGGTTGAGATTCGGCTGGTTCTTGAAGCTATGGAAGCGTTTTTCGGTATGGAAATACCAGAGAGAGTCTTCGAGCTTGCTTACTGCATCGCCGACAATGGTTGAGGGAACACCTTCCCTCAGTAAGGCTACTCTGAGCCAGGAAAGATTCACGCCCCGGCGTTCCCCACCACTGAAGGAATAGAGAAAGACCGCCGTGGCAAGTCCTTTAGCGATGCCGTACCTTTCGTATTCGCTACCCATTTCCTGGTCTATCCGCCGGGCTTTGCCGGCAATGTCGGCGGAAATGATGCTATCGTACTCATTGCCGAGGTGCTTAATGAACTCCCGGCGCACGGGTATATAGGCCAGGTCCACCAGGGAAGACTGGATCAAGGGGGCCGAGACCTTGCGGTCATATAAGTCCCCGATGACCTGAGCCAGGAGACGCAACACCCCCCGGGTGCGCTGAAAGGTAGGAAAGGAACCCCAGCGCTCGTACAGGACGTCAATAAATTCCGGGTGAAAGGGATAGGCCCGCTCGATCTTCTCCCGGTAGGCCGTCTCCCGCACCTCAGCGGGTACATCGCTCCCCAGTCCTTGATAGAGGCGGAAATAAGCTTCCGCTATTTGGCGGTGGATTTTGGGGTCACCCAGATTTTCAAAAAGGCGCTTGCGGATGACTTCGTAAATTTCCACCCCTTCCACCGGCACGTAAATGCTTTCTACCCGGCCTGATACCTTCTGCAACTGGGCCAGAGCTTTTTCGGCCTCTTCGTCATACTGCTCCAGGATGCTCGCGGGCAGCGTTAGCACAAGGACAGACTTCTCGGAGGTAGCCACCGCCTCCGACAACTCCTGCAGGAAGGCCAGGGTCTGACCTTGAGTGATCTTCTCCATCTTTTCGACCCGGTTGGCCTTGACTATGTACTGCAATAATTCATCGATAAGAATTAAGGTGGGGCCACTTCTTTTTAACATTTCTTTGAGCCGCTCTTTCCCCGGTGCCACCCGCCTGATGTCATGTTCCTTAACGATTTCATAGCAGTCAAGCTGGTGAGCGATCTCGCCCCAGGGCGTCTTGCCGTTAACGGGGTCCGCGGCCGTCCCCACAAATGCAGCTACCCGTGCGCCGGAGAAGCCCTGCCAACCCGCCACTAAATCCTGTAGGTGATCTAGGTGAGTGACCTGGTCGCAGAACCTTACCAGGTGGTAGAGGGTTAAGAGGGCATGAGTCTTGCCACCCCCAAAGGGGGTCTGCAACTGGATAACGGGGTCTCCTTGCCCGGTGCTGAGGCGAGAAAGGACGCTACGCGCCAGGTTTTTCAAACCCTCGGTTAAATAGGTCTTTTCGAAAAAGAGCCGGGCGTCCCTGTATTCCTCGGGTGCCGTACCGCTTAACACATCCCC
>DYEP01000055.1 GCA_020725675.1 Symbiobacterium sp.
GATATTCCACGGTGGCCTTGCTCATCCGGTTTCCTTCCCGGCTATAGAATACCCAGGGATTGTTATCCCGCCGGGTGGCCCGGTAGGCCTTCAGGAGCCTCGCCGCCCTCGTGGAGAGGGGCACCGTCCGGGCCTTGCCGCCCTTGCCCTCCCGCACGTGAGCCTGCTTGTTGACGATATCCACGTCGTCCCAATCCAAGGCCACAAGTTCCGACACGCGTAGCCCCGAGCTATAGAGGACCTCCACGAGAAGTTGATCCATAAGCCCCTTTGATGCGGCCGCTTCTCTGAGGGCCTCGATTTCGTCATGGCTGAGGAACTTCGGGGCAGCCGGCGGGAGCTTGGGCCGGTCGATGCGCCGCATGGGATTCTTGACTATGTATTCCTCCCGTTCAAGCCAATTGAAAAAGCTTCTGAGGCAAGCGATCTTCGTTGCAATCGTCGTAGTCTTGTTACCTCGCGATTCCTCGGCCATGAGGAATCGCCGAATATCGGCAACCATAATCTCTTCAACCGGCCTGCGAACCTCGCGAAGGAACCGCCTCAAGAACTCGTGATATGCCTTCAGTGTCCCCGGACGCCTTCCGCGCAGCTTCTGATAGAGCACGAATTCCTGAACGTGCGCCTGGGGCAAAGAAGCAGACAAGGTAGAGATGGACATAGGACACAACCTCCCGTAGTTGTGTATTTCCCGACATGTAGGTGAGGGCCAGGGCAGTCGGGATGCTGCCTTTTCGCTGGCCAAAGCTAGGCCCTCATGTCCATTCTACCCTGCTTCATGCCCCAGTTCAAGCCATTGCGACTTCGGCTAAATCTCTCTTTAGATAAGCCCTTGCTGACGAAACCGTGCCCAATTGAGCTTCCAATTCGGCGTACTTGCGTCCAAAAGAGCCTGGTAATCCGCCTGAGACAATGGAACCGCCTTACTCAAGTGCACCGCTAACGGGTTATCTACATTACAAAGCCAAGCGACATCAACAATACCTTCAATCTCGTTGCCCTGACCATCAATGGCTGCGATTGGAATTATGACCCGGCCATATTCATCTTTCGGTAATACCTCAAGCACCGTCATTTACAATCCCCTCCTTCTCCAGCCATAAGTCTTCATTGACATGGTTTTATCGCTCGTTCCGGTATTCTTCAGAGACAAAAACATGCAAACTCCTTTAGGTGTATAGTTTGTCGCTACACCCGCATAAGTACTGTTCGATGCTTGAGTTACAACCACTTCGTTAAA
>DYEP01000056.1 GCA_020725675.1 Symbiobacterium sp.
CGAGGGAGAGAAGTGCGTGTGCGACCTCGTTGACCGGCTGGGTTTCGATCAGTCCACCATCTCCAAGCACCTTAGCGTCCTCAAGACAGCGGGAGTGGTCAGCTCGAGAAAAGAAGGGCTCAACGTGATATACAGCCTTAGAACTCCATGTGTCTATCAGTTCATGAGATGTATCGACCGGATGGCTGACGACCGAGAATGTGCCCTCGTCTGCACTGGCACCCAAGAGGGAGAGGAGTGAACAATCGATGAAGGAACTAAAGACGTTTTTGCTGATAGTAGGGATATTCCTGGTTGCATACCTGGCACCCCTCGGCAACCCGCGCGTGCAGACGGCAATACTCGAAGCGTTCTACATGTTGCAAGAATACGCACGGGAGCACGTTCTGTTTTGCCTCGTTCCCGCGTTCTTCATAGCAGGGGCTATGCAGAACTTTATCTCGCAGCAGTCCGTGATGAGGTATCTGGGCAGAGGAGCAAAACAGTGGCTTGCGTATGCAGTTGCATCGGTATCGGGTGCGATACTCGCCGTGTGCTCTTGCACCGTGCTTCCGCTTTTCATGGGGATCTATAAGAGAGGAGCGGGCCTTGGCCCGGCGACGGCTTTCCTGTATTCAGGGCCGGCCATCAACGTCCTCGCGATTGTACTCACGGCTCGCGTCCTGGGGTGGCAGATCGGGCTTGCGAGGGCCGTCGGAGCCGTGCTGTTTTCCGTGGTAATAGGAGTCCTCATGGCTTTCCTCTTCAGAGGGGAAGAAATGGAAAGACAGAAGGGGTTTGCTGCTTCCCAGACGTTTGACGAGCGGGGTCGTAGCCTGGGGCAGATGACAGCGTACTTCGCAACCCTGGTGCTCATCCTGGTGTTCGCAGCGTGGGGCAAGCCGTCTGAGCGGATAGGGTTCTGGTATGATGTCTTCAAGATAAAGTGGTATCTTGTGGTGGCGCTCCTCGCGTACCTTACATACATGCTCAAGGCATGGTTTAAGCCGGGGGAGCTTGTGGCTTGGAAGGACTCTACGTGGGACTTCGCAAAGAGGATACTTCCTCTCCTATTCGGAGGGGTTATGATTGCAGGTCTATTGATGGGGCGTCCGGGTACCGACGGAGGGCTGATACCCTCGCATTACGTCGCATCGGTCGTCGGAGGCAATTCACTTCTTGCTAACTTCATCGCTTCCATCATAGGGGCGTTCATGTACTTTGCGACGTTGACCGAGATACCCATAATCCAGGGGCTATTGGGCTCCGGGATGGGTCAGGGCCCTGCGCTGGCGCTCCTTCTTGCAGGTCCTGCGCTCAGCCTTCCGAGCATGCTCGTTATCACCAGCGTACTTGGATTCAAGAAGACACTTGCCTATGTCTCGTTAGTGGTCATTATGGCAACCGTAAGCGGCATGATCTTCGGAGTGATGGTCGGGTAGCTTAGAAGCGGTTCCAAAGACGCAACCAAAGGGGAAACTATATCCACGAAAGGGGGGTAGGGGTGAAGGTAGAGATATTCGGCGTAGGTTGCCCGAAGTGCCGGAAAACCGAGGAGATGATCGGGGCAATCATCGCAAAGCTTAGGATCGAGGCGGAAGTTGTCCATGTGACGGATGTCGACGAGATCATCGACCGGGGGGTTATGATGACCCCGGCCGTGTTTGTGGACGGCGAAAAGAAGATCGAAGGGAAGATACCAACAGAGTCGCAGATCAAAGAGTGGTTCGGGAAGTGAGGCACAAAGGCCTTGTCGCATGTGGCAGGGGCCATACGCCCCTGGACCTGGCCGCGTTCGTGGGTGAGCGCAAGAGGAGGAACCTGAATTGGGCTATAAAGTGTCGCGGGAACAGATCCCCTGGCATCCCACAATTGATGTTGAG
Source organism: Symbiobacterium sp. (assembly GCA_020725675.1). Lineage (GTDB taxonomy): Bacteria > Bacillota > Sulfobacillia > DUSP01 > DYEP01 > DYEP01. Next base: position 1,863 of record DYEP01000056.1, read on the forward strand.
AAGTGTACGGGTTGTCGGACGTGCTACGAGTTCTGCCCGCACGGGACCTACGAGTGGGACGAAGAGAAGGGAAGGCCTGTGGAGAAAAACCCGTTTAACTGCGTTGTAGGCTGCAGCGGGTGTGCTCCGCAGTGCGCGAATGAAGCCATAATGTTTCCACCCTTGTCCATATTGAAGGAATACCGGACATGATCCGCGGCGCGAATGAGGCCATGGAGTCTTGAGAGCTTATCGCAGATGCCGTCCCGGTCTTCCAAGACGGGGTGGCATCTGCTAGCCAGCATCGCTCCCAAGGCAAAGATACCGATGCTTCTCTTCGAGATGTCGGCCCTAGGTGCTAGATTTGCCATAACGCGCTGGCTTATTAGCGTCTCCGGGATCATCCTGATGACTTTCATCATAGATAGGCTCGTTACCAGAGAGAAAAAGGCGGCCATCTACCGAAAGCACGGGGCGGGGTACTGATAAACCGAGGGCATAGCCCAGTCAAGCGAGTAGTCAATTGTCTCTCGCACTGAATCATAGATGCTCTCAATGGCGGCTCTTTCGGCTCTCGCGTGGTCCACTAGCGTTCCATCAATGTCGAAGACAATCGCTCGTATCATATTCTCACCTCGTTGGTGATCCGGCCTGGTTTGAAGGTTCGAGGTCCTGATGCTCTTTTCCTTTTCTCCTTGCCGAGACCGGTGGCAGAGGAAAAGCCTCCACCTTGGCGAATATCGTGAAGGCAGGTGCTGGCTTCCTGCCTGCCCGACGCGCCCAGGGCTGATCCTCGCCCTCGCGTCAGGTGACCGGTCTGTGCCGGGCAGCTACAAGTGCTTTGGACGAGTTACCTGCGATCAGTGTGACGGTTGTGCCAATCCAGATCAAGACCGCTGGCGCCTTCAACTGAACCAGCGGATGAAGCTGGTTGCCGCACGACTACCGCACCTCAAGGCGGCAACAGCCGGCGGCAGGATATACTATTACCGCATCTTACTGGTTCGGATGGCCTTCAATCTGAGACACTGCACGCGATACCCGTGCGGGGTTGGAGAGCCTTGGCATCGGACACGATCTTGCGAAACAGAGGACTGGTGACTAGACTAAATGTATTAGCTAGCAGATAGGCCGGCGGGATTACCAAGGAGGTTGAAACGATGACGACAACTGTCACCACCCCTCCAAACTTCATTCAGGACATCGTCGAGGAAGACTTAAAACAGAACAAGAACGACGGCCGGGTGCACACCCGCTTTCCGCCTGAGCCCAACGGCTACCTGCATATCGGCCACGCTAAGTCCATCTGCCTGAATTTCGGTCTCGCGGCACAATACGGCGGCCTATGCAACCTGCGCTTCGACGATACTAATCCCAGCAAAGAGGATGTCGAATACGTCGAGTCAATCAAGGAGGACGTTCGCTGGCTCGGCTTTGACTGGGATGACCGGTTGTTCTATGCCTCGGACTACTTCGAGCAGCTTTACGAGTATGCCGTCCAGCTCATCAAGGCTGGCAAGGCCTATGTCTGCGACCTGAGCCCGCAGGAGATTAAGGAGTACCGCGGCACCTTGACAGAGCCCGGCAAGGACAGCCCATATCGCACGCGCTCCGTCGAAGAGAACCTGGACCTGTTCCAGCGGATGCGGGCGGGGGAGTTCCCGGATGGCTCCCGCGTCCTGCGGGCGAAGATCGATATGGCGTCCCCCAACCTCAATATGCGCGACCCCGTCCTCTACCGAATCCTCCGGGCGACGCACCACCGGACGGGTGACAAGTGGTGCATTTATCCCATGTACGATTTCGCTCACCCGCTCTCGGATGCGATCGAATGGATCACCCATTCCATCTGCACGCTGGAGTTTGAGGATCACCGCCCCTTGTATGAGTGGTTCATTGACAACCTGGACGTGCCGTGCCGACCGCGGCAAATCGAGTTCGCCCGCCTCAATCTCAGCTATACCGTGATGAGCAAGAGAAAACTCCTGGAGCTGGTAAGAAAGGGCGTCGTCGCCGGCTGGGACGATCCCCGGATGCCCACCATTTCAGGCTTGCGAAGACGCGGCTACACGCCGGAATCCATCAGGAGTTTCTGCGAGCGCATCGGCGTGGCCAAGGCCAACAGCGTTGTCGATATCGCCCTGCTCGAGCACTGTGTCCGGGAAGACCTGAACCTGCGAGCGCCGCGGGTCATGGCCGTGCTTCGTCCTCTCCGGGTGGTCATAGACAACTACCCCGAAGACCGAGTGGAGTGGGTGGAAGCGGTGAACAACCCTGAGGACCCGTCGATGGGGACGCGAAAAGTGCCTTTCTCCCGGGTGCTCTACATTGAGCAGGACGACTTCAGGGAGGACCCGCCGGAGAAGTTCTACCGCCTCGCCCCCGGGCGCGAAGTGCGGCTGCGGTACGCGTATTTCATCAAGTGCACTGGAGTGGTCAAAGACGAGAAAACCGGCGAAGTGATCGAGCTCCGCTGCACCTACGATCCGGATACGCTGGGAGGTTCGTCCCCCGACGGGCGGCGGGTCAAGGCCACCTTGCACTGGGTTTCGGCCGCCCATGCGCTCGAGGCCGAAGTGCGCCTGTACGATCGCCTCTTC
>DYEP01000057.1 GCA_020725675.1 Symbiobacterium sp.
AGTCAGGGGCATTCTGGCGAATGATTCGTAAAATCCGTTGTTGACATGACCAGGAGCAGTGATTAAAATAGGGAGGGTGCTAAGTATTTGTACTTGACAGCCGGGGAGGGGGGTATCCGCATGGACAAGAGATGGCGGATGTCGATGCTGCTTGATACCTACGGAGAACTCTTGACACGGCGACAGCGCGCGATCCTGAAGTATTACTATGAAGACGACTTCTCTCTCAGTGAAATAGCGGAAAATGAGGGAATTAGTAGGGCTGGAGTGGCTGATATTGTGAAAAGAGGGGAGAAGGCGTTGGAGAAGTATGAATCCAGGCTCGGGCTGGTTCAGCGATTTGTGAGCGAGCGGCGTGAACTGGAGAGGTTACACGCCATGCTGTCTGTAGCGGAACGCGAGCACCGCCCTGATATCGTCACCGAGGCGAGACAGATCGTCTCTGACATTCTGAAGGGAGATTGACATGTTTTCAAACCTGGCCTCAAGGCTTGCAGACACGTTCAAAAGGCTCCGAGGCATGGGTAAGCTGACCGAGGCGGACGTAGACCGCGCGCTGAGGGAGGTCCGGCTCAGTTTACTTGAGGCTGACGTAAACTTTCACGTTGTACGTGACTTCATAAAAAAAGTGAGGGAGCGTGCAGTCGGTCAGGAAGTGATGGCCAGCCTCACCCCGGGACAGCAGGTAGTGAAGATCGTATACGAAGAGCTGACTCGGCTTATGGGCTCGACCAAAAGCGGCCTCAACCTCTCAGGTAACCCTCCGGCCGTGATCATGTTGGTGGGGCTGCAGGGCTCAGGTAAGACGACTACGGCAGCCAAACTCGGGCTCCATCTTCGAAAGTCAGGAAGGAGCGTGATGCTCGCCGCATGTGATACGTACCGTCCCGCAGCTCAGGATCAGCTCGCCCGCGTGGGGGAAAAAGCTGGCATCCCGACGTATGGAGTAGGGGTCGCCAAAGACCCGGTTGCTATCGCCCGGGAAGCCGTAGTGGAGGCGCGCAGGCTCGGGAAGGACACGCTGATCGTGGATACCGCAGGTCGCCTGCATGTGGACGAAGTGCTGATGGACGAACTCAGCCGGATGAAACAGGCGGTGAATCCGAAAGAGGTGTTGTTGGTCTGCGATGCCATGACCGGTCAGGATGCGGTTAACCTGGCGCAGGCGTTCTCTGAACAGTTGGGGATCGACGGGGTGATCTTGACCAAGCTGGACGGTGATGCGCGCGGCGGCGCGGCTCTGTCGCTCAGGGCGGTAACCGGGCGCCCGGTGAAATATGTGGGTGTGGGGGAAAAACTCGAAGCGCTTGAGCCGTTTCACCCCGATAGGATGGCGGGCCGGATCCTCGGCATGGGGGACGTACTTACGCTCATTGAGCGCGCTGAAGAGACATTTAACGCAGAACAGGCGCGCAAGATGGAGCAAAAGCTCAGAAAACAGCAGTTTACGCTCGAGGATTTCCTCGAACAGCTCAAACACATCAAGAGAATGGGTCCGTTGGACCAGATCCTTGGTATGATCCCTGGGTTTTCCGGAAACCGAGCGCTTTCAAAAGTGGATGTTGACCCGAAGGAACTCATACGCATCGAGGCAATCATCAATTCCATGACACGGCAAGAGAGGGAGAACCCAGCAATCATCAACGGCTCAAGGCGCAAACGTATTGCTGCCGGCAGCGGTACGCGGGTTCAGGATGTAAACAAATTGTTGCGTCAGTACAGCGAGATCACGAAGATGATGAAGCAACTGTCTTCGGTAGAAAAGAACCTGAAAAGGGGTAAGTTTCCTTTCATGTGACACACGAGAAGGAGGTGAGTAGCCTGGTTCTGGGCACCGAGCGAAGGTGCCCCGCGCAAATCTGCGGGGGAATGAACTCTCAGCCTCGAGGCTGAGAGCGTTTTCCGGGACACAGGCGGGTAAGTATTGGCAGTTAAGATCAGGTTAAAGAGGATCGGAGCGAAGAAGAGTCCTTTCTACAGGTTGGTCGTCGCGGACTCGAGGTTCCCGAGAGACGGTAGGTTCATCGAGGAAATCGGATATTACAATCCCGCGGCTGACCCCAGCGTGTTGCAAGTAAAGGAGGAACGTGCCCTCGACTGGCTGGCAAAGGGCGCGCAACCTTCTGATACAGTGAGGGCGTTGTTTTCCAGATTGGGTATTATGAAAAAGTTCGCCGAGGCGAAAAACGCAAGGCAATAATGAGGTGAAGCTCTTTGCGTGAACTCGTTGAACTCCTGGCCAAGTCGCTCGTGGAACACCCGGAGCAGGTACAGGTGTCCGTACACGAGGACGGAGACATGATTACCTGTGAGATACGGGTGGCGCCCGACGACGTGGGGAAGATCATCGGTAAGCAGGGAAGGATAGTCAAGGCTATCAGAGTGGTGGCCAAGGCTGCGGGAGCCAAAGAAGGCAAGAGAGTAATGGTGGAGGTCCCAGGGTGAAACTGCCGCTTGTGGCCGTCGGAAAGATCACAGCGCCTCACGGGACGCGCGGAGAAGTGCGGATGATGCCGCTTTCGGACTTTCCGGAGAGGTATTCGATGCTTACACGCGTAACGCTTTCCGGCCCGGCCGGCCGGGAGGCGTACGATGTTGAGAGCGCGCGATGGCATAAGAGCACAGTGCTCTTGAAACTTAAAGGCATAGACAGTCGGGGCGCAGCCGAAGCGCTCCGCGGTGCACAAGTGCTGGTAAAAAGAGACGAGCTGCCGGTTCTGCCCGAAGGCAGTTTCTGGATATTTGACCTTGTGGGGCTTAAAGCAGTCAGCACTGACGGAGATACGTTGGGTGTGGTGGTTGACGTGCTGAAACTGCCAGCCAATGACGTATACGTGGTTCAAAGGCCTGACGGTGGGCAACTGCTACTTCCTGCAACCCGGGAAGTAGTAAGGAAAGTGGACAGTGACAAAGGTACTATCACGGTGTATCTTCTTCCGGGGTTGGTCGAATGAGGATCGATATTTTGACCTTGTTCCCTGAGATGTTCCGTGGTCCTTTTGACTGCAGCATCGTGGGTAGGGCCAGGGACAGCGGGCTTATCAAGCTGAACGTTCATAACATAAGAGACTTCGCCCTCGACAAGCACCGGGTGACGGACGATGTTCCGTACGGTGGAGGACCTGGTATGGTGATGAAGGTAGAGCCCATCATGGGTGCCCTCCGGTCACTGCCGGATGGCGGACTCCGGATCCTGATGTGCCCTCAAGGAGAGGTGTTCAGCCAGGAGATTGCCGTGTATCTTTCGGGCCTTCCGCATCTTGTGCTGATCTGTGGCCACTACGAAGGTGTTGACGAGCGTGTGAGGTCTGCCGTGGACCGAGAGATATCCATAGGCGATTACGTACTTACCGGAGGTGAAATCCCGGCGATGGTGGTGGTTGACGCAGTCGTACGCCTCATTCCCGGGGTCTTGGGCAAGGAGCGTTCGTCTTTGCAGGACTCGTTTGCAGACGGGCTCCTGGAAGGCCCCCAGTACACGCGGCCCAGAGAGTTTGAGGGGATGGCAGTCCCCGAGGTGCTGTTGTCGGGCCATCATGAGATGATCCGGAAGTGGCGGAGGAAGCAGGCGCTGAAGAGGACCGTTATGCAGCGTCCGGACCTCTTGAAGAAGGCAAGGTTAACGCCTGAGGATCAGGGGTTGCTCCAGGAGATACTGAAAGAAGGAGGCTGGGACAGTGGACCTAGTGAAATCAGTTGAAGGCGCATACATGAAACAGGATAGACCGGAGTTCTCGCCCGGGGACACGGTGCGGGTGCACGTGAAGGTTGTGGAAGGCGGGCGCGAGCGTATACAGGTTTTTGAGGGTGTAGTCATTGCAAAGAAAAGCGGCGGACTTTCGGAGACGTTTACTGTACGCAGGGTGTCTTACGGAGTGGGTGTTGAGCGCACCTTTCTTCTGAATTCTCCGCGCGTGGATAAAGTGGAAGTTGTGAGAAAGGGCCGGGTAAGAAGGGCCAAGCTATACTACATGAGGCAGCTCACAGGAAAGGCGGCCCGGATCAAGGAAAAGAGATAGGATAGAGGGGACTGGGTGCCAGTCCCTTTTTGCCATTCGCGGGGGGAGTTATATGTCAGCCAAGGGCCTTTGGAGCATCATGAAAGAAGCGGCCGAGACTCTCATCATCGCGCTTGTTCTCACCTTTTTCATCAGGTCCTTTCTGGTGGAATCCATTGAGGTGCAGGGATTTTCGATGGAACCCACGTTACACGACGGCGAGCGACTGCTTATTAACAAGTTGGTGTACAGGATCAGGCCGCCGCGTCAGGGAGAAATTATCGTATTCAAGTACCCGAGGCAACCCGATCGTGATTTCATAAAACGGGTGATCGCTGGCCCGGGACAACAAATTGAGATACGCACAGGCAGGGTATTTGTTGACGGGAACCCGCTGAAAGAAGACTACCTTACTACCACGTTTTTCGGAGACCTGCCGCCAGTTGAGGTCCCCAAGGGGCATGTGTTCGTAATGGGAGACAACAGGGGCAACAGCGAGGATAGCAGGAGCTTTGGCCCGGTCTCTCTTGAGATGGTGAAGGGCAGGGCGTTTTTGATCTTCTGGCCGCTTCCGAGGATGCAGGTAATAGGTGCGGGAGAATGAGGAAAAACAGAAGATACATGCCCGCGCCCCACCGGTGCGGAATGCTGTCCGAGGATACAGGGTGTCGTAAACGGCAGGTGGGTTTTCGCCAATGAAACAGTACTACCCCGGGCATATGGAAAAAGG
>DYEP01000058.1 GCA_020725675.1 Symbiobacterium sp.
AGGGGCATTCTGGCGAATGATTCGTAAAGGAGGATTGAGTCTGCAGTCTCAGGGCCTACTCCGTTGACAGAAAGCAAGAGGCGTCTGGCTTCCCGGATGCCCATGTGGGATAGCCCCTGTACACAGCCTACAGGGAGCAGCGCGTTGGCGAGGGCCGCCAACCTCTTTGCCTTTACCCGGTAAAAGCCCACAGGCCGTATAGCGTCTTCAAGCTTATCCGTGCAAGCCCCGGCGATGGCCTTGAGAGATAAAAGCCCCTCTCTTTTTAGATTTGCGATGGCCTTCTTTACGTTCTCCCATCTGGTCTGCTGCGTCAGTACTGCGCCCACGGCAACCTCGTCGGCGCTGTCCGCCTCCCACCAATGGCCAGGACTGTATTGTACAAGCGTCGTAGCAACATGCCTGATTACATTAGCGCGCTCCGCCTGAGGTACACTAACTGGGGTACTTGGAGGTGACAGCGTGGCTTCTACTATTTCGCTTCTTTGGTTCATATTCTTTGCCATTTCCTTTCTCTTGCCGATAATGCGCCAAAGGCGCATCGAGCACCTCCGTCTTCACCTAATCTCGACGCTTGAAAAACAGCGGAAGTCACGGGTGATCACGCTCATACACCGGCAGGAGGCCATCAGTCTCCTGGGGATACCCATCGCCAAGTTCATCAATATTGAAGACTCCGAGCAGGTGCTGCGCGCCATACGGTTTACCCCCGAAGACCTGCCCATTGACCTGATCCTGCACACTCCCGGAGGGCTTGTGCTGGCGTCAGAGCAGATCGCGCTTGCGCTCCAGAAGCACCGCGGGAAGGTGACTGTATTTGTCCCGCATTACGCTATGTCTGGAGGTACTATGCTCGCGCTCGCCGCCGATGAAATCGTCATGGACGAAAACGCCGTGCTCGGACCCGTGGATCCGCAGATAGGATCGTTCCCCGCCGTGTCAGTTATACGGGCCGTGCGCCAAAAAGGAGTTGACAAAGTAGACGACAACACACTCATCCTGGCTGACGTCGCCAGCAAGGCTATGGTTCAAGTGACTGACAGCATCGTGAGCATCCTTTCTGCCAGGATGAGCAAAGAGCAGGCGGAACAGATCGCCTCGGCCCTTGCAGGCGGGCACTGGACCCACGACTACCCGCTCACTTTCGACAACCTGAAGGCCATGGGCCTTAACGTGAGAACGGGCCTGCCCCGAGAGGTGTATAGCCTCATGGAGCTTTACCCCCAACCGCCGCAAAGGCGGCCTTCCGTCCAGTACATCCCGGTGCCGTACCGGGATGAGGAATCACGGAAGAAAGAGCGCTGATTACTGGTAATTCACCTGGGCATCCATGGGCACTATCTGGATCCAGATCTGTCCTGGTGTAAAAGCCATGGTATTTCCATCCCGGTCCAGATAGCGCGTGGGCGATTCCTTCGACGCCTTCTCCCAGGTACCTTCAGAAGGCACGCCGCTTACAAAATACTCGGCCTTTCCCTTGCCCACCAGCTCTACATCGAGCGCAAGGTAGGCGTAAGCAACGCGCGACCGCGCATACTGTACCACGACGGTGGAGGCGGACAGCTGTGAACCCGTCTCCTTGTCCAGGTGCGGCGAGCCGTTTACATAGCGCATGTACTTTCCATCCTCCAGCACATATTCCACCTCATACTCAGGCCCGTAGCGCACGCGGATGGATGAAGCGGGTTCCCCTTCGGCCAATGCCAGTCCCCATCTCGGCGTCGGCTCGGGAAGCTCTTCCTTCACCCTGTTTCTCACTGCAGAGACAGACATATAAAGGTTGTGAGGGGCTACCCTGCTCGTGTCTCTGAAATAGCCGGTGGGGTCATACATCTCGTTGGCAGAGACGACACGAAGCCGCTTGATCTCAGCCAGCCCCTCTTCGCTCCCTCCACAGTGCGCAAGGATAGCGTTCCACTCTCTTGCAAGCATAGTGAAGTATGGGCGGGTACTCCGGATCGGCCCGACGACCTCCGGAGCCCTTGAATGGTAGAGCGCGAGGAACCTGGTGATCCCGCCTTCAGCAAGCACTTCATAGATCACGTCGGCCTCGGCAAGGCCTGTCTGCGGCCTGGCGCTTTTAGAATTGTCGACGACCGCAGCCACAAGCTTGCCCGGGCTCGCAAGCGGCAGGCCCGAAAGAGGTGATACCGGTACGGGTTCGGGCTCAGGTTGTACCACATCGTCCACTGTCTCTCCCAGTGGGGCACTGGGTTCAGGGGAAGGCCCGGCAGCTCTGCTCCCGCACCCGGAAAGAAGTATGAGTACGAGCAGGAAATACGTGAGTTTCCTCAAATACGTCATCTCCCCTTGAAAGGCCACCAAGTTTTAGCATCCGTCTCCATTATAGCAGCAGCTGTCCGGGGTACACTATACCTGAGAGGGCTGAGTTCGTTAATGAACGGTAACACTTACGACTGCATAGTGATCGGTGCCGGGCCTGCTGGCCTTACCGCTGCATACTTTGCGGCAAGACAGGGGCTCTCGGTGCTTGTACTTGAGCGCGGCCCCGCTCCCGGTACCAAGACGTTAGGCGGGGCGGCACTCTTTTCACTCCCCACACAGGAGCTGTTTCCTGCCTTCTGGAAAGAAGCACCTGTTGAAAGGGTGCTCATCGACCATCAGTTCTGGGTCACCGCCGAGTCTTCTGCTGTGGTTGTTGGATTTCGGAACCAACAATTTGCTTCCGAGCCGTATGTGCGGTTTTCCATCAAGCGGGCACCCTTTGACCAGTGGCTCGCCGAAAAGGCCCAACACTCGGGCGCCGAAATTCGCTCATCCTGCCGGGTAGACAGGGTGCTCCGGGATGGTACAAGGATCGTGGGCGTTGAAGCCAGTTGCCCTGACCTTACGCAGTTCTTCGCAAACTGCGTCATCATAGCCGAGGGTGCCACCAGGACAGTAGCGGAATCATCTGGGTTATGCCCACCCATCCAGGCCGCAGATATGTCATTATATGTTAAGGAAGTCCTGGCACTGGATGAAGCCACAATAGAATCCAGATTCAACCTGCAAAAAGGCGCGGGCGCCAGCGTGGGTCTTCTGGGTTACGTCACCTTCGGTCTTCCGGGTACCGCGTCTATCTACACCTACAAAGACTCGCTTGGAATCAGTGTGGGCGCGAATCTGGCGGCCCTTGCCAGGTCCGGCATTACGCCTGTTGAGCTCCTCTTTCGTTTCAAAGAACACCCGAACGTAAGACCGCTGGTGGAAGGTGGTAAGACCCTGGAGTATTCGGCACACCTCATACCAGAAGGCGGATACAACCGGATCCCTCGCGTGGTATTCGATGGCGCCCTCCTCGTAGGCGACGCAGCAGGGCTAGTTAACGGCATCCAGGGCCTAAACCTTGCGATGTTCTCGGGGAAGTTTGCGGCTTCTGCAGTTGTAGCAGCGAAGAAACAGGGGGATTACTCAGCCAAAGCCCTGAGCTTGTACAAGAGGCTCTTGAGGAACAGTTTTGTAATAAAGGATATGAAGGCCAACAGGCAAGTGCCTGATCTGTTCAAACGGAGGCCGCACCTGTTTGATCTATATCCGGAAATGGCAAACAAGCTGGCTGCGTTAACCAGCACGGTATATCCCATGCCCCGCCAGGAAAAGCGTCAACTGCTCCTTAAGACAACGCTGTCCATGCAACCCCTTCCGCTCCTGGCAGCGGACATCCTGGACGCGACCAGGGTGATGCTATGAGCGAAGATCGGCGCCAGCTCACTGCACAGAATTCGTTCCGCCATGACCCGGATTTCGTTCACGTGGCCGTGAAAGACACCTCGGTGTGCGAAAGTGCGTGCCAGCGGCACCCGTGCGTCACCATCTGCCCGTCGGGCGTGTTTGTACTGGAAGGAGACGGAGCAACCCACGCCACGGCGGACTACAGGTTTTGCGTGGAGTGCGGAGCGTGCAAACTGGTGTGCCCATTTAATAACGTGTACCTTGTGCTCCCGAGAGGGGGCTTTGGTATCGAGCACAAACACGGTTAACAAGCGTTCCCTTTAGTGCTCCTTCCTGGTCTGAGCGTTCCTCCCAGAGCATGGATCTGCCAGCCCCGTTATGGGCGGCCCAGTCTGGGGCTGCTTCGGTCAGCTCACGTCTCCGGCCGTGGCCGAGGGAGCCCCTGGCTACGGCGAGGCTCCCTACAAACAGCATTGAGCCTCACCGTGATGAGGAGTTCTCCTGGAGAGTACGATTTTGCTCTGCTGTCTTTCAGGAGAGACACATCTTAGCCTCCGTCTGATGCGCCCAGCTCCCCAGCTCTTCTGCGGATATCTCCTCAAGCGCCCGCGCGTCTTTCTAAGTGGCCGTCCTGGCCCTTCGTATCAGCGGTATCATCGTCTAATCGAGGAATACGTAGCAGACAGTGACCTCCTCCCACCCCTAAAGGGGTGGGCTTCCTCTTTCACTGAGGGAAGCTTACGCGGATGTGGGGATTGCTCCCCAGTATCCGCGCAGCGGCCTCCCACTCCAGAGGCTTCAGTTCGGGCCGGTCCGGCCCTACGG
>DYEP01000059.1 GCA_020725675.1 Symbiobacterium sp.
ATTGGGGAGTTGCTTACTTATGGAGACCCGAACTCTTATGAAACTGGCTGATGCTGCTGGAATCGGCATCCTGATACTCGGACGCGACGGTTGCGTATCGTATGCCAACAATACGGCGGCTTACTTTCTATGGCAGAAGAGCGCTTCAGCAGCCGCGCAGAAGGCCCTGCCTCCAGCGCTCTTGACCCTGTGTAACCCGCCTCAGGGCAAGGCCAAAGCCACAGCAGCGGTGCGGGGACAGGTGGAGCTCCCGGGCGGGACCGTATCCGTGCGGGGCGGCGTCGTGGCGAGCTCGGGCGTCATTCAGGAGGCGTTCCTTTGCCTGGCAGAAGCCACAGATGACGCAGCGAAAAAGCGGATCGATGCGCTCGAGGAACGCCTGAGAACCCTCGAGCAAATTCTCCAGGCCTCCTACGATGAGGTGCTGGCCACCGATGGTAATGGTATTGTGTTTTTTGCAAATCACGCCTTCGAAACCCACTACGGCGTGCCCGTGTCGGACGTAATTGGTCGTCACGTCAAGGACCTCGAAAAGGACGGCTTTTGGGAGAATTCTGTCACGCCGATGGTGATCTCCAGCAAACAACGGATAACGATCCAACAACGCACTGCAATCGGTAAGACCATGATCGTTACCGGTACACCTGTACTTGATTCGAACGGGGAAGTCAAAATGGTAGTGTGCAACGCGCGGGACGCTACCGAGATGAATAGACTGCATTCAGAGCTGGAAAAGACCAAAGACCTGGTGAGGATCTACCAAAAGCAGCTCGCACTCCAAAGCGATGGAGAGTTCATCGTGTCACGCAGTGCAAAAATGCAGGCCGTACTGGAAACCATGGAGAAGGTAGCAAGGACTGACGTGACCGTGCTGCTGCGCGGCGAATCGGGTGTGGGGAAAGACGTGGTCGCGAGGGCGATTCACAAGATGGGGCCAAGGCGTGATAAACTGTTCCTGAAGGTAAGCTGCGCTTCAATTCCCGAGCACCTGATTGAGGCAGAGTTGTTCGGTTACAAGCCCGGAGCATTTACGGGGGCGCAGAAACAAGGTAAATCAGGTCTCTTGGAAATCGCGCAGGGCGGAACCATATTCCTTGACGAGATAGGCGAACTGCCCATGGGGCTTCAGGCAAAGCTTCTACAGGTACTTGATGAAAAGCAGTTTCTGAAGCTGGGTGACACGAAACCCACTCGTGTTGATGTAAGGGTGATTACTGCAACCAATAGGGATCTCGAGAGCATGATTGACCAGGCGCTTTTCCGCAGGGACCTCTACCACAGGCTAGGTACTGTAACCATTTTCATACCCCCGCTTAGGGAAAGACCCGAAGACGTGTTGGCGTTTATCCACTACTACCTGGACTCCCTGAACAGGAAGTATCAGACACAAAAGCGATTTGATCAACAAGCCATCAATGCGCTCTTGTCGTATAGTTGGCCCGGAAACGTGAGGGAGCTTGCCAACCTGCTCGAACAGCTGGTCGTTACGGTTGACGACGACGTCATCGGGCTTTGCTCTTTGCCCCCTGACATCGTGGTCCAGACCGACAACAGTGCGTTGCCAGGTCTTCGCGGGGCAGCTTCCTTGGCAGAAGCGCTCGAGTCTGTAGAAGCCACTATCGTAAGAGAAGCATACCGGCGATATGGCAGCAGCTACCAGGTGGCGCGGGTGCTGGGCCTCAGCCAGTCTGCCGCTTATAGAAAATACCTCAAATACGTGGCGGGTGAAGGCACGGGCCAAAGGTAGCCGATACTCAACAACGCCTGCTGCAGCCGGAATCCGACCCAATCTCACAAGAAGGGTGAGCGTTATGTCCGAGCGAGAGACCGTTTTGGTAACCGGGTATTCCAAGGCGCCTCAGGGAACCGTCATGCACGAGGTATATCGTCTGTGTGGCGTAGTATTGGAGATCGATCCTGAAACCAATGTAATTGTAGATGCAGAACTCACATTCATCACTGACCTCGCTCAGCGCTTTTTTCACAAGCTGATCGTCGGATACAACCTGTCCGACGGTATTGACGGCCTGGTTGAACGGATAAGAAAGCGCTATTTGGCCCCTTCGGACGAAGCGATGATCGCTGCTCTCAAGACCGCCATCCAGCGCTTTATGGAAACATATGGCAGGAAATAATGCTGAAAGAATGTCTCTTTGGCAGAAGGAAAAATGAATAGTTCGAAGAATATGCGTAGTTAAGAAAAACCCATACAGTCCGTGCAGGAGCAGTTTGCCTGTCCTGGGCCGGTAACCCCGGAGCAGAAAAACAGGTGAAACCTAGCCCTCCTTCAACTCGTAAGAGTGTTGGAGCAGGTGCTAGGTTTTTGTGTTTTGATAAAGGAAGGAGCGATGTTATGAAGCAAGCCAAGGTCATGAGCCTGGGCAAAGCGGTGAGCGAACTGGTACACGACGGAGACACAGTGTACCTGGCCGGGTTCACCCACCTAATCCCCTTTGCTGCAGGGCATGAAATCATCAGGCAACAAAAGCGTAACCTCACACTCTGCAGAGCCACTCCCGATCTGATCTATGACCAAATGGTAGCAGCCGGATGCGCAAGGAAACTGGTGTTCAGCTGGGCCGGAAACCCGGGAGTGGGGCTCTTGCGCTCCATCCGCAAAGCGGTGGAACAAGGCGAACTGGAGATCGAAGAGTACACGCATTACGGCATGACCGCACGCTTAATGGCTGGCGCTACAAACATGCCATTTTACCCCCTCATTTCAAATCTCGGTTCAGACCTTCCCAGTGTGAACAAAGAGATAAGGTACGTAACGTGCCCCTATACCGGCAAGCGCATCAGCGTGGTACCCGCCCTGAAGCCCGACGTGTCCATCATCCACGTCCAGAGAGCTGACCGCCATGGCAACGCCCACATATGGGGTATCGTAGGCGAACAGAAAGAGGCAGCCTTCGCTGCTTCCAGGGTGATCCTGACGGCAGAGGAGATCGTACCGGATGAAGTGATCGCTTCCGACCCCAACCGTACGTTGATCCCCGGTATGATCGTGGACGCAGTGGTGGAAGTGCCGTGGTGCGCCCATCCCTCCTACGCCCAGGGGTATTACGACAGGGACAACCAGTTCTATATCGAGTACGAAGAGATCTCCAAAGACCCTGAAAATCTTTCAAAATGGCTCGATACGTGGGTGTACGGCGTGACCGATAGGCGGGAGTACATGGAACGCCTGCCCGCAGATCGTGTGCTCGCGCTTCAGGGACGCCGGAGGTACAGCTATCCTGTGGACTACGGGTATTACGCGTGAGGAGGGATAACCGTGAACTATACCAGTGCAGAAATGATGGTCGTAACCGCAGCGCGCATGCTGAAAAACGGTGACCGGGTGTTTGTCGGGATCGGCATGCCCAACCTCGCAGTAAACCTGGCAAAGAGGCTCCATGCCCCGGACGTCCACATGATCTTCGAGGCGGGAGTGATCGGTGCCAAGCCTTCACGGCTGCCCCTCTCCATCGGGGACCCGTGTCTTGTGACCGGTGCCGGCTCCGTGTGCAGCATGTTTGACGTCTTTGCCTTTTACCTCCAAAGGGGCCTTATCGACATAGGGTTTCTTGGCGCAGCTCAGGTGGATCGGTTCGGGAACCTAAACAGCACTGTCATAGGGTCGTACGAGCGTCCAAAAGCAAGACTTGCAGGCAGCGGCGGGGCATGCGACATCGCGTGCCTTGCCAAGAAGGTGTTCGTACTAATACCACATGAAAAGCGCCGCCTGCCCGAGAAGGTAGATTTCATCACAAGCCCGGGTTTTCTGGGCGGAAGAGCGGAACGAAGTTCGCTGGGTCTTGAGGGAGGACCCGACACCGTCATCACCAACAAAGGAGTGCTTCGGTATGACGAGACGGGAGAGATGATACTCACATCAATACATCCTGGCGTAACTGTGGACGAAGTTCTGGCCAGCACAGGATGGGCTTTGAAGGTATCGAGCACGCTCGAGATCACTCCAGAGCCCAATGATGAAGAGCTCAGGATCTTGAGGGAGGAACTGGACCCAACAGGGGTATACCTGGGAGGCGCTGTCGTATGAGACGAGTCGCTATCGTTGGAGCAGGTCAAAGCAGGTTCGGCGATTTCCCGGGCATGAGCATAAAGGAATTATTCGCTGAGGCATATGCAGAATGCGCTGCATCGGTGGACCGGGGTCTGTCTCCTAAGGCGATCGATGCGGTATTCCTGGGTACTCTCGGCACGGGTGGGTTCCAGCTCGGCCAGCCAGCTGCATTGCTTGCGAGCCATGTCGGTCTTGCCGAAGTACCCTCTGTACGGCTAGAGAACGCGTGCGCCTCAGGTGGGTTTGCGCTGCTGTCTGCTGTGTACGCCGTGTGCGCTGGCGTGTACCGTACAGTGCTAGTGGCGGGAGTAGAAAAAATGAGAGACCTCTCGGCTGACCACGTCAGGTACTGGCTCGGAGTATCGGGTGATACAGAGTACGAGCGGCTCGCAGGGCTCACGTTTGCAGGGATCTATGCCATGATGGCAAGACACTACCTGTCCCGGTACGACGTTCCGAGGATCTACCTTTCCAAAGTGGCTGAAAAGAACCATGCACACGGAGTGCTTAACAAGAAGGCCCATCTCAGACGTCAGATATCGTTGGAAGAAGCGCAAAACGCCCCCATGGTCGCAGACCCCCTTAACCTGTTTGACTGCTCGCCTACAAGCGATGGTGCAGCGTGCGTGCTCATCTCCTCAGAGGATTATGCTGCCCGTTTCACAGACAGACCGGTATGGGTTCTGGGCTACGGAGCTGGAGGCGACCACCTGGCGCTTCATGACAGGCGTGACTGGAAAAGTCTCGTAGCCACCCGGGACGCGTCCAAGAGAGCATATGAAATGGCAGGTCTTGGGCCGACAGATATCGACCTTGCTGAAGTGCACGACTGCTTTACCATAGCAGAGCTTCTGGCTTATGAAGACCTGGGCTTTTGCAACCGGGGTGAGGCGCCTTCGCTGCTTGACAAGGGCATTACCCGCCTTGGTGGCTCGCTACCGGTAAATCTGAGCGGTGGGCTGAAGTCCAAAGGACACCCCCTGGGAGCTACGGGTGTAGCCCAGGTGGTAGAGATGTTCTTGCAGCTCCGGGGACAGGCGGGCGACCGCCAGGCATCCAAGCACCGAACTGGGCTTACCCACAATGTGGGCGGCTCAGGCGGAACTGCGGTGGTCTTCATCCTGGGGAGGGATCTAGATTGAGTAGCGCTCACATTACTGCTTCATGGGTATATACGCCTGCGTACCGGATCCGGAGAGAGGAATACCTTAACACGCTGCGCTCGTTCTCTGCTGCCGGCATTACAGAGAAGTCGGTTGCGGGTCCGGACGAAGACTCGCTCACAATGGCAGTGGAGGCGGTACGCGGCCTGCTGAAGACATCAGGAACCGATCCGTCGAAAATCCGCGCGCTGTGTCTTGCGTCGACTACATGGCCGTACGTCCACAAACACCCGTGCGGAGCAGTTGCGGAGGCGACTGGCCTTCCACGCAACATCTTTACCACATGCCACTTCGCCTCTGCAAGAGCGGGTACCGAGGCGCTGATTGCAGCTGTGCTTACCGCACAATTGCTTGGCCCGAGCCTCGCCGTGATCTCCGATACGCCAGTGTTCTCCCCTGCTGATCCCCGCGAGCACGGTGAAGGGGCGGCCGCGGTGGCCCTGCTTGTTGAAACAAGAGAGAGCCCGGCCATCATGTCTGTCAACACCTGGGTAAGCACCACCAGAGAGAGCCTCGGTAACCTGTGCGCAGAAAGAGGCGATCTGTATCCATCAGAACAGCGCAACCCAGGACATGCGGATCAGGAGCTCAAACTCACCATCGTCCCTTGCGTAAGGGACCTGCTTGAAAGCTCCGGCACAGATGAGAGCATGTTCTCAGTATTATCGGTTAATGAGAACGATGCAAAAGAACCTGCCCGGTACAAAAAGTTGCTGGGGTTGTCGAGTATCAGGGCACATACAGGTCCTGTCACGTTCCTTGGATATACAGGCGCGTGCAGCGGACTGCTGTCGGTGCTTCACGCCGGTTCATCTGTAGAAGGCGGCAGTCGGATACTGCTTGTCTCGTACGGGTCGGGGGCTGTGTGCGACGCCATATCGTTCACAGTAAAGAAACCGTCTGCCGCGTGGGCGGGTCAGCTTCGCCCATCCATCCACCTGACTTACACGGAATACTTGAGGTACCGCGGCCTCTTGTCTTAGAAAGGAGGGTATCACACTGGGAGCTCACGTTTCCGTCCCTAATTACCAGAGAACCATCAAGCAGAGATATCAGATGAAAGCATACAGGTGCCGGGAGTGCGGCGTGGTCATCTTCCCACCGAAAGGCGCTTGCCCCCCCTGCCAGAGTCAGTCGCTGGAGGAGTTCGCTCTATCAGGCTACGGCAAGATCGGAACATACACCGTGATCGGACAGGGAGGAGCCCCGCCCGAGTTCGCAGCGCTTGCCCGCACTCTCGGCAGCTACGTAGTCGCCATCGTGAACCTGGATGAAGGGCCATCAGTCTGCGGTCAGGTGGTTGACGTAAACCCCGGGGACGTCAGGGAAGGGATGCGGGTCCGGCAGGTGTTCCGCAAGCTGTATGTTCAGGAAGGCGTTATACGGTACGGCTACAAGTTCAGGCCGGTTGATTGACCGGCAAAAGGAGGATTGTTGCCAGTGGCGCTTCAGACTATCTCGGACAGGTGTTCAGGGTGCAGGTTGTGTCAGTTGTTCTGCGCGTTGGTACACTTCAGCGAGAACAACCCGGCAAAGGGCGCGCTACGCATAACCGGCATATTCCCAGATCCCGGGCAGTACACGGTTACGGTGTGCGACCAGTGCGGGCTATGCGCAGAAGAATGCCCTGAAGAAGCCATCATCCTTAAGGACAACAACTACGTAGTGCTTAAAGACAAGTGTACCAAGTGCGGCGTGTGCGTTGACGTATGTCCGACCCAGTCCATCTTCTTAAGAGAGGATGAACCGGCGGCCATCAAGTGCGACGGTTGCCTTGAGTGTGTACCGTACTGCCCGCGCGAAGCATTACAGCCCAAGGAGGTGTAGCCTATGTCAGTTCTATACGGATACGGAGGCAACGTCCTCGACATAGACCTGTCGACCAGACGCGTGTCAAAATCCCAACTGGATCGTGATTTTGCCAGACAATACATCGGTGGCAGGGGGTTTGTGGCAAGGCTTCTCTGGGACCTCATTCCCAAGGGAGCAGACCCGCTCGGACCGGACAACGTGGCAGTGGTAGCATCAGGTCCTCTGACCGGTGCGTTCCTACCCTCCTCGAGCAAGGTGGAGTTCGGTGCAAAGTCACCCGCCACAGGAGGATACGGCGATAGCAACATGGGAGGTCACTTCGGGCCGGCACTAAAGCACGCGGGTTACGATGTGTGCATCATAAGGGGCGCCTCATCCACTCCCGTTTATGTCGTCATCGATGATGACATTGTACAGATCAGAGATGCCTCCCACCTGTGGGGAAAGGGCTCCTATGCCACAGAGAAAGCGCTCAAAGAGGAATTGGGAGACGATTTCCAGATCGCAGTGATCGGGCCAGCTGGCGAAAATCTGGTGAAAATTGCCTGCATCACACATGATTTTGGACGCCAGGCGGGTAGGTGCGGCATCGGAGCAGTATGGGGTTCCAAGCGGCTGAAGGCAATTGCGGTGAGGGGAAGTCGCGGCTTCCCGGTAGCAGATCCGGCAGCCATGTTCAAGAAAGGTAAAGAGATGTTTGATATCATCTTTAAACTGCCTGGCTTCAAAGAATGGACTCCTTACGGCACCGCAGAGATCACAGACTGGTGCAACAAGTCCGGGGTGTTCCCGACACGGAACTTTTACACAGGCTATTTCCCACACTACCAGCAGATCAACGGCAGGGCGCTAAGAAACTCCATCGTGACGCTTGACAAAGGCTGCTTTGGATGCCCAATCCCCTGCGGAAAATACTCGCACGTGAACCTCCCTCAAGGGCTGGCCCGGGTCGAAGGACCCGAATACGAGACAGTAGCGCTGTTCGGTGGGAACTGTGAGCTATCCCGCATTGAGGAGATCGCCTTCGCAAACTGGTTGTTCGACGATCTGGGCATGGACACCATCTCAGGCGGCAATATCGTTGCGTTCGCCATCGAGTGCTTTGAAAAAGGCATCATCTCCGAGGACGACCTGGGTGGCAAACCGGTCAGATTCGGGGATCTCGATTCAGTTATCCACATTGGAAAACTGATAGCAAATAGGCATCTTGTCGGTGATCTCCTGGCAGAAGGCGTCAAGACTGCCTCCGCACACCTTGGCCGGGGCTCGGAGCACTTTGCCATTCATGTAAAGGGTCTTGAGGTCAGCGGGTACGAACCGCGGTACGCAGCAGCGATGCTCCTTGCATATATGACCTGCGACGTGGGAGCTCACCACAACAGGGCATGGGCGATCACTTACGACATAGCGGTTGGACGGGATAAGTTGGAGGGCAAGGCTGCGAAGGTAGTTGAACTCCAGCACCTCCGTCCCCTGCTCGATGCGCTTGGGATATGCCGATTCCCATGGATCGAAGTGGGTTTTGAACTCAGACACTATGCGGAAATCTTTCCTATGATCACCGGGAGCGAACAGACCTGGGAAGAGTTGAACACGCTGTCTGAGAGGATTTGGAACCTGACGCGGGCGTTCTGGGTCCGGGAGGTGCCAGGTTTTGGCCGCTCGTGGGACAGGGCTCCGGGCCGGTTTCTCGCTGATCCGGTACCATCTGGCGCTGCACAGGGCAAGTTGCTGGGAGAGGACATCGCAGAGCAGTTGCTGGACGAATATTACCGGCTGAGGGGCTGGGATGAGCAGGGTATACCAAAGAGAGAAAAACTTTTGGAATTAGGCCTTTCTGACGTAGCCTGTGCACTTTATGAATAGTGGGGGAAATCTGATGGCCCAGGATTTTGTGTTTTACAGAGACACTAAAAAGAAGATGCCAGTGATCGCCAGGGGTGAGGGCATCTACCTCTGGGATACGGAAGGTAATAAATACATCGACGGGTGCTCGGGGGCGCTGGTGTCGTCCATCGGACACGGGCGGACTGAGATCTCTGACGCCATCCGGGAAGCAGCCAGCCAGGTGGCATTCGTGCATCTGTCGCAGTTCACTAACAAATACCTGCAGCAACTGTCGGCCGAGATAGCGTCGATCACCCCGGGCGATCTCAACTGGTGCTACTTTGTGTCGGGCGGGTCTGAAGCCGCGGACACCGCCATCAAGATGGCACGTCAGTATCACATGGAACGAGGTCAGCCCTCCCGTTACAAGGTCATCGGCAGGTGGCAGGCATTTCACGGCAACACCATCGGCGCGATGTCAGTGGGCGGACATACTGCCCGGAGGAAGATGTACGCACCGCTTCTCCTTGATTTCCCGCACGCAGTCCCCGGGTACTGCTACCGATGTCCTTACGGCCTTAGCCACCCAGCATGCTCGCTGGCCTGTGCCGATGACGTAGAACGCATCATCCTGCAGGAGGGTCCAGAAAACATCGCAGCCTTTATGTGTGAAATCGTGTCGGGGGCTTCTGCGCCCGGAGTACATCCGCCCGCGGAGTACTACAAAAAGATACGCAAAGTCTGTGACGCCTACGGAGTACTGTTCATCGCAGACGAGGTAATGACTGGATTCGGTCGTACCGGAGAGTACTTCGCGTGCGAACACTATGATGTGCTCCCTGATATGATCATCTGCGCAAAGGGCATGAGCGCAGGCTATGCTCCCATCGGTGCAGTGATCGCCTCCGAACGAGTATACCAGGCATTTAATCAAGGTTCAGGCAGGTTTATCCATGGCTATACGTATGGCGGAAATCCAGTATCCGCTGCCGCGTCGCTCCGGGTGATCAGCTTCCTGAAAGAACACGGCGTCCTGGAGAACGTGAAGTCTGTCGGCAACTACCTGAAAGACCGGCTTTCCGCACTCGCCAGCGAACACCCGATCATCGGAGATGTGAGAGGCCTTGGTTTAATGCAGGGCGTCGAACTGGTTGCATGCAAGGAGACCAGGCAACCGTTTCCGCAGCAACTTGAAGTCACAAATAGGTTAAAGGCAGTTGCGTTCAAAAGAGGCCTCCTCGTATACCCCGGTGCAGGCTGCGTAAACGGCCGGGACGGGGACGCGATATTAATCGCCCCACCGCTCACCATCACTGTAAAGGAGGTGGATGAACTACTGGAGGTATTTGAGGAAGCGTTGAGTGTGGTTGAGTCAGAACTATTAAATTCCTGATGGGGAGGTTAGCGAAATGACTGACCGCGGGTTCTTTCCTCTGGAGAAGAAGTACGCTGTGGCCCTAATCACGTATATCGCTCTGGCGGTCCTATTCTTCCTTCCCTGGGCGCGCCAGCACAGCGTGTACGGCGTCTCGCTGTTTGGATGGCTTATGGGTGCGTTTATGTTCGTAGCACCTGTCATCAATTTGCTCGTACTTCGGTCTGACAACACGGGGAAGTAGGGGGTGTGTTGAGATGAGAACTACTGAACTTGCTGTGACACTCATTTATATCGTGGTGTGTATCGGTATCGGGCTGTGGGCAAGAAGCAAGGTGCGCGAGTCCAAAGACGATTACTGGGTAGCGGGCAGAAGAGTCGGAGTGTTCACCAATACCTGGGCGATCATGGCTGCCCTTGCGAGCGGCGGGTCTATCCTCGGAGTAACAGGCCTTGGCTACAGGCTCGGCCTGCCCTATGTGTTCTCCATGTACGCAGGGGCGGTAGTAGGGTTCCCCATTGCAGCCATGCTGGTCGCCAAACCCCTTGTAAACTTGGGAAAGTACACAATCACCGACTTCTTGGCTGAGAGATTTGACTCAAAACTGCTGAAGGTAGTCATACCGCTTATCATAGTGATTTCAATGGGTACCTACATCGTGGCCCAGATGAAAGCCGCAGGCGTTGCTGCACAGTACCTCCTTGGCATCTCATATAACCATGCGATCATTCTCACATCAGTAGTGTTCATTCTGTACGTGTCCATCGGAGGAATGTGGGCTGTTACGGTTACCGACGTACTGCAGGGCATCATCATGGTGGGCATGATGCTACTGGTGGCGGCGATCTCTCTGGCACGCTTCGGCGGGCTGGGTGGCCTGCTGACACAGGCGACCGCTGCAGCACCTAACATCGGCAAACTGGTGGACATGCCCATGTCTTCGTATGTGGGCGCTTTTGTGGTATGGGCTGCAGCGATACCTGTGATCCCCCACATAGTGATGCGTATTTACACATCCAAAGACGTGAAGTCAGCAAGGCTGTCGCTGAATTACGCCATGCTCATCTACGCCTTCATGATATTCTTCGGGGTAGTTGGGATCTCGGCAGGAGGTCACCTCCTGGCGCCTGGGCTGAAAGACGCGGACACAGTCTACCTAATTATGGTGGAGAGCTTCCTGCCTCGGGTACTTGGCGGGCTGGCGCTGGCTGCAGTGATGGCTGCCGTCATGTCCACCACAGACGCACTGCTCTTGGCATGCGCCAGCGCTGTGTCGCACGACTTGTATGAGCGCGTCATCAATCCCAGGGCTTCGGATAAGACACTGGTAAACATCAGCCTTGTGACTACGTGGGTGATCGGGCTGCTCGCCATGTTCTTCGCATTCAACCCACCGAAGCTCCTTACAATGCTGTACACGGCCGCTGTTGGTCTCATCGTGTCATCGCTCTTTGTACCAACTATTCTTGGCATCTGGTGGAAAGGAACGAACACACAGGGAGCAACTGCTGGCGTCCTCGTGGGTGCGGTATCATATCTGTGGCTGCTCTGGTTCACAAAGATGCCGGCGCTGTCACACGTGCTTGTGTCGCTGCCCCTTTGTCTATTCGTAACAGTCATCGTCAGCCTGCTGACTCCGCCTCCAAGCGCAGCAACTCTTGAGAGAGTACAACAGCTTCATAAGTAACCCGTGCATCTAGGGACCCGCCTTTTCTGGGCGGGTCCTCTCCTTGTCTCAGAAGCAGCTTGCCACCCATCTTGTCCAGAAACCTCACAGCTCAAAACCATCGGCTCAACCAGTACTTCTCGAAAGCCAGCTTGGTCCAGTAGGCAGCCCTTGTCGGCCGAAGCAGAGTGAACAGAGGCGGGTTCTGGAAATAGCGAATGGAGGAGTATCGGGCAGTTCCGTAGCCCGAAAACACCATCAGCGCACCCTTCCCCGTATATAAAAAGCTCCGGCCCTTACCGCGTAATTGACGGGCAATGTTTCTGGTCACGACCTCTGCCTGATAGTGGGCGAATATACCTGCCTTTGGTGCGTATTCACCTGATGCAGGCATCCTTATCCCCGCAGCGTCCCCTATGGCATACACTCCGGGGCAGGCAGTCTCCAGCGTGGACGGATCTACCTTCGCCCACCCATCCGCATCCTCAAGGCCAGTGGACCGGATGATCGACGGCGCTCTCTGGGGTGCGATACCGAGGAACAGGTCGCCCGATATCCTGCCTCCGTCCTCCGTTACCAGTGCTTCGGGCTCTACTTTAACCACCCTGATTCCCGTATGGATCTGGATTCCTCGTTGGTGCAGCATCCGTTCGACGCTTTGTCCTACTGCTTGACCAGCGTGGGGGATGGGCCTCTGCTCAACCGTGACCAGGCTTAGTGACACTCTGTCCCGCATCCCTTTTTGTCTGAAGAACTGATCCAGCTGAAGAATGAATTCATAGGGTCCCGGCGGAAAGCGAAGGCACGGGCCCGGGACAAACAGTACTATTTGGCCTTGTTTGAACAGCGCCACCCGTGAAGCGGCCCGGACCACATCTTCGAACGCATATACGTTAAACGCACATTCGGAAAAACCCTGGATCTCCTCGGGGTGAAACTCCACGCCTGGGGACATCACCAGGTAGTCATATGTAAGCTCCCGCTTGCCGGTAACCAGGAGGCGTTTTGCGGTATCAATCTCCCTAACATCTGCACGTACAAACTCAATACCCTTTCGAGCCAGATGACTTAGCCTTCGGGTGATTCTCCTTGGGTTTCTCTCTCCGATCAAAAGCATGGGATACATCCCGGCAAAATGGTATTCCTCATTTCTGTCTACTACCACTACATGGACATCCGCACCGGCTGCCCGCTTCAGCACGTTCGCTGCGACCACGCCTCCCATCCCACCACCGAGTATGAGAACGGTCTTAGGCATACGATCCCCCTCATCTGTATTGTGTACCACGAAAGACCGGGCATTCATACCCAGCCAGCGCTCTACATAAATTACGCGGCGGACTGGTGAAGCCACAACCCAGTCTTACCGCGCCTGTACGTCCTAATTTGTTCGCTTTGTCACCTTTCCGCTTCCGGCATCCTGTTTCATTGTCCACGGCACTGCCCGAGGGTTGAAACCTCAGTTGATGTT
This sequence comes from Symbiobacterium sp., assembly GCA_020725675.1. Classification (GTDB taxonomy): domain Bacteria; phylum Bacillota; class Sulfobacillia; order DUSP01; family DYEP01; genus DYEP01. The sequence goes on from DYEP01000059.1 coordinate 13,385, forward strand.
GACCCCTCGGCAGGTACCCCCCGCCATACCGTACAAGAGGCAGCTCAAGTCATGCACCCTCTTGCTTCAATACGAAACACTGCCTCAACTCTGCCCTTTCGGCAAGCATACGCCTGGTCAAACAGGTTCACCACAGTGCAGGCGTGGTTTGGTATGATATCCAGCTTCTGTCCGGTGCTTACTCGTTCCTCAGGTGGGTAGCACAGCACCCCCAATTCCTCCGATAACCGCTGAATCACCACCTCGGGCTTGTTCCTCACCCGCCCAAATCCCACCACTGCGTCGAGTCCATGAGCACCAGTGTCCAGGGCCAGCGCCTTGCTTCCTGCATCTATCACAGCCCTTCCGGGTTCAGGGGTGCTGATCACCGTCGCCCTCACGGTAAGTGCACATCTGTCTTCGGGTACTACGCCCAACGCAACCTGGATCATATCATAGAACACGTAGTTACCAGGCCTGATCTCCGTGATTCCGGGCACGGATCCTGCCACGCGCGCCGTGGGAGTTGAACCTACTGCCACGACCTCGCAGGTAAAACCCTCACGCTGGAGGTGCTCCTTCGCACTCAGCACTGCAGCCGCTTCTCCCCTGGCGATCTCGTCTCTTTGCTCCCGGCTTCTTGCTGCGTATACGTGCCCCGCGTGCGTGGCGACCCCTTTCAGCCTGAGCCTGGGGAACTTCACTATGCAGCGTGCGATGGCCGTCGCTTCTTCTGGTTTCACCCCGAGCCGTCGCAGCCCGCTGTCGATAATGATAAGGACATCCAGCTCCTGAGGTACCTTCGCCAGCTCACGGACTGCCTCTTCGCTATCGACACTCACGGTGACTCGACTCTTCTCAGCGAGTTCGATCAGGCGCCTTACCTTCTCTTGACCGATCACTGGATATGCAAAGGTCACGTCATCTGTCCCGGAGCGTATCATAACCTCGGCCTCGGCTAGCTTTGCCGCAAGTATTCCCACAGCGCCCAATTCCATCTGCATTCTGGTGATTTCAGGCATCTTGTGGGTCTTGATCATAGGCCGAAGGCAAACGCATGCCTCAGTGGCAAAGTCTGCCATCTCCCTGATGTTCCGCTCGAGCAAATCAAGGTCTATCACCAGCGCCGGGGTATCCAACTCATCGATATATTTCATGGTACCACCTCCTGTGGGAAGCACTCACCGCACGACAAGCAGCTTATCCTTCAATGCGACCACGCGGTCACCCGGTGTGGCCCGCCATGTGATTTCGCCTTTTGTGATCACAACAGGCGATACCGTAGGTTTTCCCGCCGCCTTGATGCTGTCTATGTCAAACTCAAGAAGCAGTTGCCCGGCCTTTACACACTGTCCCTGGGTGACGTGCGCACAAAACCCCTGTCCTTTCATCTCGACCGTATCTATCCCTATGTGTATCAGCATCTCTCGACCTCTTTTATCCTTCAGCCCGATGCCATGTGCTGAAGACATCACGGCAGCCACTTCCGCATCAAACGGCGCATACACCTTGCCTTCTTCAGGCTCGATAGCGATTCCGTCGCCTACCATTCGCTGGACAAAGACGGGGTCACCCACTTCAGAAATCGATACTGCGCACCCGGTGATGGGAGATGTTATGACCAACCTGCCTAACATATCTCTAACCTCTTCCTTAATGATTTCGGCGCGTGGACCTACTACAATTTGTATCACGCCCGGTGCAGGAACGGTGACCCCATGTACCCCCTGGACGCGCTTGAGCTCGGACACCCTCACTGAAGAAGGGTCTTCAACCAGGACCCTGAGCCTGGTCATACACGCATCCACCGATACCACATTGGACGCTCCGCCAAGCCCACCCAAGATACCGTGCGCCTCCTGTCCTGCATGCTCTGCCTGGGACAGCGAAGTGCGTGCGTCCTCCATACGCCCGAGTACGGGTATGCGGTACCTGCGAATGGCCCACCTGAATCCGAAGTAGTAGAGCGGGACCGTGGCAAGTCCAATGGGCAAGATCAGCCATGGTTTTTCTGCCAACCCGAGGTTGATGAAGAACATAGGGAGCGCGAACCCGAAGTGCCTCACTCCCAACGAATAAGTAAGCCAGAGAGTGAACCCCGTGTAAATAGAGTGCAACAGAAACAGCAAGGGAGCAGCAAACATGAATGCGAACTCTGCCGGTTCGGTGATTCCTGTGATAGCAGAGGTCAACGCTGCAGTTACCATGATGCCCGTCACTTTCCTCCTGTTCTCAGGAGCTGCCTCGTGCGCAATGGCCATGCATAGCGCGGGGATGGCGAAGACGCACGTAACAAAGTACCCTGCGAAGAGGTAACCTGCTGCCGGGTCACCCGCATAAAACCTGGGTGCTTCGCCGAAGACTGCCTGACCGGTTACCGGGTCTGTGTACGAGCCTGCCACAAACATCACCACGTTGTTGATAATGTGGTGTAACCCGGTGGGTATCAAGAACCTGTTCGTCAGCCCGTAGACAAACGCGCCCGGCGCTCCAGCCGCCACTATCCATTTGCCGAGCGATGCGATGGCTTCTTGGACCGGCGACCAGATCACAGCCAGCAGTCCGCCGATGATGAGCCCAGCCACCGATGATACCACAGGTACGAACCGCTTACCCGAAAACAACCCCAGGTATTCGGGTAGCCGAACTGTGTGGTACCGGCCATACAGAATCACGGATATGGCTCCGCAAAGTATTCCGCCGATCACCCCTGTATCCAAGTTTGTTCCATACGCGGACAAAGTGCTTTTCATCACGGCCCAGCAAAGGCCCGCCGACATCGCTGCCATGCCGTCCTGGTCGCAGTAGGCAATTGCTACCCCAACAGAAAAGAGCAGAGGCAGATAATCGATTAAGATCCCCTTCCCCGCAGCCTCCAGCGCGGATATGCCGAGCTGGGTTCCGAGCGCAAGGAAAATAGCGCCGACCGGCAATACAATGACAGGAACCATGAGCGCTGCCGGAAGCTTTTCAAGCAAAGCCCTCTTGCCCACTCTTACCCGTCCTTTCTAAATATGTCATAGCTACAAAGCTGAAACCCTGCATCAAAGACCGCCTTCCGCACCGACGGAGAAGTCACTGTATCAAGTTCCACTTGCCTGGCGTCAGTGAGAGAACTGATGCGTCTTAGTTCCTCGTCCACGAATCCAGGATGGCAGACCATTTCGAACACCCCGTCCCCCGGAACACCAAGCGCCATCTTGACTCGGTTCTCATCAAGCGCTACGCCGTTCGGGTTAAGGCCAAGGAGACGCTCGTTGTGGCCAAGACCAGAAAGGCGAACAAACCGCGCCGCGTGAGAGCAGGAGTAGGAATATGCAAGCGCCAGCTGTGGTCTGACACATGACACAGCAACCCGTATGTCTTCACTGGTGCATACCCTCATTGCCGGTATCCCGTACTCCCTGGCCAGATCGACAGCGATTTTCGTCAAACCAGGCAAGAAGTGTACATTATGGTGGCTGTCTATGTGAGTCGGTCTGATTCCAAGGTCAAGCACCCTCTCGATCTGGGCTCTCCACTCGTCCCGGACCTGTACCCTGTTGGCGAACAGAAATCTCCATACGTTCTTCTCAAATCGGCCGTGCCTCACGAGCGATGAAACCTTCTCGGGCGGGCGCACGGGCACGCCAGCTGTAAGTACAAGGTGTATACCAACTGAAAGCCCTGGTACTTCTTTGGCCATCGCCGCTGCTACACGCGCATAAGGCATGTTCGCCATCAAGGTGGTAGAGGTAACGATGCCGTGTTTGTAGCAGTGTATGATGCCTTGGGATACACCTTCTGTCAATCCGAAGTCATCCGCGTTCACTATCAGCATGCGGCGCCGGGTTGCTTCCACTTAGGTCACCTCCCCACTATAGATTCCACAAAGGACTGTACACACCCTCCGTCCTGGACAGTTCATATTGGAACTAGCCAGTCCGGTACTGGTACGCATATTCCGCGAAGTGGGTACTGGCAGACTTTAGAAGCCACGCCTTTGTGCCTTGACCTTCAACCAGAATAACACCTGTTGACAGCGGAGATCGCAACCCTCGGGCACTGCCGCAGCATGAGGCGGAACGATGGATATCTATGCAAGAGGCGGAACGTCGTCACCAGCGATCGAGTCCCCGCTGTTACGCGTGAAGCCGCTGTACTTCCCGTCAGACACATGCCAAGAAAGATTTGCGGAGCACACGCACGGAATCTGTGCTATAATGTAATTGTCGCAATTTTCATCCAAAACAAGTACACTTCACAAGCGGCTGCTATACTCTTTTTGTATAATGGCATACCATGAAAGAAGGCGGGTTACGAAAGTCGGGTTTTGATCAAGAATCTTTGGGAAGACGAAGGAGAAGAGGGAATTGCCAGACATAACGCACGCAGAGATTCTCTTGAGGCTGTTTTTAGCCGGCATACTTGGCGGCTTCATCGGTCTTGAGCGTGAGCGCCAGAGCCATCCTGCCGGGCTCCGCACGCATATTCTCGTATCGCTTGGCTCCGCATTGATAATGATGGTATCTTCCCAGGCCTTGCGCGCGCCGGACGGTACTACCATCGGCGACCCAGGTCGTATCGCAGCTCAGGTAGTGTCGGGAATAGGCTTCCTGGGCGCAGGCACTATCATGAGGCAGGGTAACACTGTACGCGGGCTTACTACAGCAGCAAGCCTCTGGGTTGTAGCCGGGATAGGATTGGCATCAGGCTCAGGCTTTTACTTCGGAGCAGTAGCCACAACGCTCGTTGCCTGGATGACGTTAAGCATTCTTGCCCGTATGGAGTTCTTTCACAACGGGTCCTTTAGGCGCCGAAAGCGAATAACTATAAGAGCGAAGGATCGGATAGGGCTCATAGGGGATATAGGCTCGATCACAGGTAGATTAGGGGTCAACATCCAGAAGATCGAGCTGAAAGAGGACCAAGACGTTGACTCCCCAGAACCGCACGTCATCATCCAGCTGGAGCTTGAACTTCCTCATGAAGTAAAACAAGAAGAGTTGGTAGAGCAGTTCAGTCAAGTAAACGGGGTTGTTTCGGTCTTGTCTTTGTAGCTACTTGTTGAGACAGGAAGTGGTACCCTGACAAAGTTCCTGGCAAGATACCGGACTTGTCGCCATTAACAAAAAGAGCAGGGATCCGGGTACATGCCACGGATCCCTGCTGCATTAAGCCTCAACTAGAGCAGCATCAAGGCCAGAGGCGCTGCCAGAATTATCGAGAGAATGGTACGCTCCAGCCAGATTACGACCATTTCAGTAACGGAGATGTCAATGTCAGTTGCCATGATGCAAGGAATCGATGCAGAGAAGAACAGGATCGATGATACGCAGGTTATGCCGATAACGAACTTGGTAACCAAAGACGCTTGTGCTACTAAGAGGGCCGGCAGAAACATCTCGGCAATGCTCATGGATGCAGCCTTGGCTGCCAACATGGCTTCGGGCAGCCGGAAGAGCGCTGTGAACGGATAGAAGATATAGCTGAGAACGTCAAAGACCGGAGTAAACTCAGCCAGCACCAGGCCGATCAGACCCACTGACATGATAGACGGCAAGATCCCCATGGCCATCTGAAAGCCTTCCTTCAGAGTTCCCTGTATGCTCTGAGCCAGGCCAGGAGCTTTGGCCGTGGCTGCCAGACCTTCGGCCCAAGCGTGCCTCAAAATGTGGCCTTTGAACTCGGGTTCAGGTTGTCCTTCACCGTCAAAATAGGTGTCTGGTTTTTTCGCCAGTGGCCAGAGCCGAACCGTAATGGCAGTTACCAGGAAGGTAACCACCAGAGTAGACCAAAAATAGGTATTCCACATTTCCATGAGGCCTAACGTCCTCGCCACAATAATCATGAATGTGGCGGATACTGTGGAGAAGCCAGTGGCAATAATCGCGGCTTCTCGGTTTGTGTACTTGCCTGAACGGAATACCCTGTTAGTGATAACAAGGCCCAGAGAATAGCTACCCACAAAGGAAGCTACGGCATCTATGGCGGAACGACCAGGAGTCTTGAAAACAGGCCTCATGACAGGCCTCATAATGACACCTATGAATTCCAGCAGGCCGTAACCCACCAGGAAGTCAAGGAACACAGCACCTATGGGGACAATGAGGCCCACAGGCACCACCAGGGAGTTGTACAGGAACGGTCCCATATTCTTCGCCATCATCCATTCCGGTCCGATGGAGAAGTACACCAAGAAGGCTACTACGATCCCTAGCAGCTTCAGTATGGAGAACACCAGGCTGACGGTATTCTTGTTCCAGGTCTTCTTAAGGAAGGGCCAAAGTCCGCCCAATGTGATAACAATCAGGGCATATACTCTCGCGTATGGAAGCAAGTTCGCCCTGATCTCCGAAACGATATGGTCCAGGGGGATGGATGTCCTTGTGTTGAACGTGATGGGGATAAAGAACATAAAGATACCAATTGCGCTGAAAACCAGGAACTTGAGCGCGTTTGTAGAATTTACTGGTGTCTGTGGTTTTGGTTCCGTTTGCACAAACATACCTCCTTCTTTGTTATTGACCTAAGATCTGTGTCGTTTCAAAACCACCTCCCCGAGAACATTTCATCAATTCAAACTATATTTCGTGTTCGTCACCAAAACGTCGATTTACCGGATCCCAAGAGGCTTTTTGTCTGCCTGTTCAAGCTTTCTCAGGGTCTCACTTTCGTAACAATATGGAACCGCTGCTAGGGTCTTTTGTCCTTCGTGACAATAGTAGGATACCGTCTGGTTCAATTTCCGTCGAAATACTGCAGCAAGCTCCAAGTTATGATCCATCTGGGCTCTGGTTTGAGCTTTGACCAGCCATACCAGCCCTGATTCATAGGGACTCTGCATCTTGGCAGCAAACGTTTCAGCGCTTTCCAGGTACTTGTAAGCTTCATTGTATCTTCCTTCATGTAGCAGCAACAGGGCCAGATACGCTTCGGCCACCGAACGGCGCCAGGCCAGATCCGACTGCTTGTAATACTTGACTGCCCGCTTAAGGAAGTAGGACGCCCTTTCATTATCTCCCATGTCCAATGCAGCCTGGCCAGCACAGGTGTTAAAAAAACTATATGACCTGTAGACCCTTTTCTCCTCGCTAATGGCCAGGGCTTTGGCGTAATAGGATAGTGCCGAGCCAAATTCCTTGCGGTACCGCCGGATTTCCCCAAGATAGTTGTAACAAGCGGCTATGTTCAAAGCATATTTCTCCTTGACCTTCTTGTCACCGCCAAAGAAGCGAATGGATTGGTGAAACAGGTCTTCCGCCTTCTCGGATTCGCCTAACATAAGGTGGTACAGCCCGGTCAACCTGAGCAAAATGCCGGTTGTTTCAGAGGAACCGTCATCCCCATTAAGACGGACAGCGGCGTCCAAGTACTCTTTCATCTCAACGGTGCGGTGAGTCTGGATACAGTAGTAGATCATCTGCAGGCAGGCCTTGATCATAAAGTCTTTATCTCCAATTCCGTCCGCCAAACCGGCCAGTTCCTTAATGAGACGAACCCCTTCTTTGTAATTACCCTGCCTGATCAGATGCCGCCCTTTCATGTGCAGAAACATCATCCGGTCTGCTAGCACCTCAGAGTCACCGTTACTTATGTCAAGGTGACCAAGCAGGCTTTCAATCTCACGGAAGTATTTTTGCAACTGGTCGTTGGTGACTATAAAGTTCTTTTCTGGCTGGCTAGCGAAATCAACTACCTCGGGAAACAGCTCATGGCAGTAATCCAGATAAACGTTCAGGTTCTTCAACCGATACCTGAGCGCTTTGGCGGTGTTCCCTGCTTCGGAAAAGTGATGAATCAGCTTGGAGTAATGTACAATGTCACGCCGCTCGTTTTTCAGCCTCCGCTCCAACACCACGGCCACCTTTTCATGCAACAACCGCCTTTTAAATGCCGACTGCTGGGCATAGATGAACTCCCTTAGCTTTTGGTGGGTAAATTCCACACTGACCTTTCCAGGCCGAGCTACTTCCCGGACAATACCTTTAAGTTCTAGCTCTTCCAAAGTTTCCATAATTTCATTCCTGTCCTTACCGGTTACTGCAACCAAGGTATCCACCGGTACCCTGTGGAAAAACAACGACAAGAGATTTAGAAGTTTCATACCCTCCTGACTCACACCCACAAACCGGCTTTTCAAGATGTCCAACGCCTTCGTGGACATTTCCTCAAACCGGCCCTTTTCCCGGATGCTATTCAGATACTCAACCATGAAAAAAGTATTACCCTCAGTATCGTCGTACATCTTTCGGATCTGCTGCCGCTTCATCTGCAATTCTGGCACATACAAAGAGGCAAACTCGGCCGCTTCCTCGAGCGTGAATCGGACAATCTCAATTCTCTCAAGGCGGTCTTCCCTGGCTAGGGGTGTGAGCCAGCTGTCGGTTCTCCACCCGTATTCAGTTCGACTCGTGCCAATAAAGAAAATCCTCAGGTCTCGGGCAAGGAGGATGTTCATCAACAAATTCCTGCTCATGCTATCCATCCACTGCAAGTCTTCAAATACCAGGACCAGGGTCCTATGTTTCTCAAGGCATGCCAGCACGCTGATAATGGCATCAACAGCTTGTTGGTAATCAAAGTTGCCCGGCTTTTCCGTCTCACTCTTTGGCTGCTCGGAGGCAAGGGAAAATGAAGGGAAAAATGTGGCTATACTGTGTACCCAGACTTCCGGGAGCGTTAGCCCCTCCTCCCTTACCAGCGTTACCAACCGAGAAAGGATTGGGTACCATGGTTTCAGTAGGAATTCCTCCTCCGGCTGATAACAATTGGATTCTAATATGCAGACATCTTCGCCCAGGCGTTTTAAGAAGACTTCTCTTAGGCGCGTCTTGCCGATTCCTGCCTCACCGGTGATGATTACAGCTCTGGTACGCCCCGTCTCCACAAAGTCGTTGTAAGCAGCGTGTAACCTGCTTAGTTCGTGTTGCCTGCCAAAAAAGAACGAATCGCGTTCAGCCTTGACCGTCTTGGCAGCCTGGTTCCTGCTGTTTAGAATGTCCATATACAGTGAGGTAGTTAGGTCGTCAGGCTGTACACCTAGTTCCCTTTCCAGGATGCGGCTTAGCCTTTCGAACAGTTCTAGCGCCTTACTGTAGGAGCCAGCGTCAGCGTAGTGCCGCATGAGTATCCGGTATGCTTTTTCATCAAACTCGTCCACTTCAATCAGCCGAAGTGCCATCTCATCTACAGGAAGACCGGTACGGCTCCTCTCTTCGATTTCTTCGTAGAGCAGTTTGACATAATAGTCCTGGTACTGGCTCCTTTTTTTCAGCATCCATTCCTCAAAGGCATCCCCGTCTCTGACCAAGAAACCTTTGAGAAAGGGCCCCTGGTACGCATCAATAGCTGTCTTACCTTTGCCGGTAAAATGAGATAAGTCTGTTTCCACATCAATGGCGGGGTTTAACATCACTATCGCCTTGCGGGGCGATATGATGACATCAGCGTTAAGCGTCTTTCTGATCTTGTAAATGGCGTTTCGCAGGTTCTTTCTTGCTATCCTCTCTTCCTGCTCCCCCCAAAGGATGTTTACTAGTTCATCACGGCTGGCTTGTCGATTTACCACCAAATAATAAAATAGTGCCTCAGCTTTCCGAAATGGAAAAAGCACTTTAACGCCATTCACATACACAGCAGGGGCATTAAACAGCTGCACTCTGATAGAACACATGAGCTCACCGTCCCCACCTGTTAATGGTCACAAAATTCTCGACGCATCCCCACATTCCTGGTATGAAATTGATGAGAAAAAATGACAGACAATTATTTGTCTGCCATTGTTCTGTTGACGCTATTTTTGAAATACTTCCGCCACCACTCGTGAAATCAGCTCTTGCTTTGGAATGTACGGCAGCGTAATGTGGTCAGTCCCCCGGTTCTCCCGGTTATATTCAATGCTTGTGGCGATCGAGTTTTCGTTCCTGGCCCAGGCCCTCCGGGCCACACCGCCCATCACGTCCCAGGGTACAGCAGTCTTTAGGATCCTGTCTACCCGTTCGCTGCCGTCTAACACCATGCCGAAACCCCCGTTGATTGCCTTACCGATCCCAACACCTCCGCCGTTGTGGAGCGCCACCAGGCTCATGCCTCGGGCAGCATTTCCGGCGAAGCACTGAGTGGCCATGTCCGCCATGACGTTGCTGCCATCTTTAATATTAGCCGTTTCTCGGAAAGGTGAGTCAGTGCCGCCGGTGTCATGGTGATCCCTGCCTATCATGATCGGCCCCACTTCACCTTTGCGCACCATTTCATTGAACTTCAACGCTATCTTGGTCCGGCCTGCAGCATCTTGATACAAGATCCTCGCCTGAGTCCCCACTACTAACCTGTTCTTTTCCGCATCGCGCACCCAGACATAATTGTCTCTGTCCTGCCCACGTCGGGTGGGATCTATGCACTCCATGGCAGCCCGATCGGTTTTCCTCAGATCCTCCGGGTCGCCGCTCAGGCACACCCAGCGGAACGGACCGTAACCATAGTCGAACAGTTCTGGACCCATGATATCTTCAACGTACGATGGGAAAATGAAACCATCTTTTTCGTCGACACCGTTCTTGGAAACCTCTTTCACACCTGCGTCAAACACAGCCTTCAAGAAGGAGTTGCCATAGTCAAAGAAATACGCACCCCTGCCAACCAGTGTCTTAATCAAGTCGAAGTGTTTGCGCAACGATTCATCCACCAGTTGCTTAAAACGGGGCCGGTCGCTCTTTAGCATCTCAGTCCGCTGTTCAAATGTAAGGCCTTGCGGACAGTAGCCGCCTTCATATACCGCATGGCATGAAGTCTGGTCAGAAAGCAGATCGATCTTGACATTCTTCTCCGCAGCGTAAGCCAACAGGTCCACGATATTTCCATGGTAAGCAATGGATACTGCTTTGCCTGCTTTTACATGTTCTTTTGCCCAGCGGAACACCTCCTCCAGGCTGTCGGAAACCATGCTTACCCAACCCTGCTCATAGCGGGTCTTGATACGGGAGTAGTCTACCTCTGCTATGATACCCACTCCGTTTGCTATCTCGATGGCCTTGGCCTGAGCACCACTCATGCCTCCTAGCCCTGATGAGACAAATAGTTTCCCCTTCAGGTCTTCGTCTTGGGCTACACCCAGCTTCAGGCGACCTGCATTCAGCAGGGTGTTAAACGTTCCGTGTACAATCCCCTGTGGTCCGATATACATCCAGCCGCCGGCGGTCATTTGCCCGTAGTTGGCAACCCCCATCTGCTGTGCCACTTCCCAGTCTCGCTGGTTATCAAACATGCCCACCATGAGAGCATTAGTGATTATCACTCGCGGGCTGTCAGGATGCGACCGGAACAGCCCTAGCGGGTGTCCTGACTCGATCACCAGGGTCTGATGGTCGGTCATCACCTCAAGGTACTTCTTTATCAGCCGGTATTGCATCCAGTTCTGGCACACACTCCCCGTCTCTCCATAAGTGACTAGTTCGTAAGGATAAAGAGCTACTTCAAAGTCGAGGTTGTTATCTATCATCACCTGGAATGCCTTGCCCTCAATGCAGTTACCCTTGTACTCGTGGATAGGCTTGCCCTTGATTCTGCCCGGTGGGCGAAAGCGGTAACCATATATCCGTCCGCGCGTCACCAGTTCATTCAAAAACTCCGGAGCCAGCACTTCGTGGAATTCCTCCGGGATATAGCGTAGAGCATTCTTGAGGGCGATTTCCGTCTGAGCCTGGTTTAACGTAAAACCCCGATGTGGAGCCCTTCGGATACCTGGCACAAACTCCGGCATGTCCGGCAGCTCTTTATCTAACTTGACAGTCATGGCTGCCTCTATCTCCTGGTTGCTGATCATGCCTGACTCCCCTTTCGCTTCATTATTATATAAGTTTACCGCTCAAACGTCGAAAAAGCGTCAATATGGAATAGAGCTAACCATCGGTGCTACAAACCTTCCTTAAACTTTCACCCGCAAGTGATCGCCACTCCGCCCGCCGGCGCCCTCCGTTAGTGCGATTCAAAGACGGGTCGTGTGAACCCATTTATAGGTGCTGGCAAGAGCTCCCAAACATGGCTCCCTTGTTGGAGGCAGCATTAATGCTCAAAGACTATGCTAGAGTAGACTCGCAAGTCGCACCCTAGAACGTAAAATGGTAATAACAGGTTGCCCTCATCCTCTCCATTTGCCGGCGTCATTCGCTGGGCTCTGGTCAGGTGTTATCGGGTGTCGGCTTTCTGGCCACGGTTACCATCATATGAATATCCGGAGAATCTAGGATGCAATGTGTACGTGAACCCCTTCGAAGGGGAAACTAACGGTGAAAAGAGACTTTCATCTTATCACAGACGAAGTGAGGCAGTGGTTGAGAAGAGAATGTAAGAGCCCCTGTCGTGGACAAACGCTTTGACTCAGAGAAAGCCACATCGTGCAATGCACAACGCCAGTTTTGGAAGATATGGTGGTCGTTAGCAGGAAACAGATGTAACAAGGAGAAATAAATAGCAATGAAAACCGAACCACGGCATTATGTAAACCGTTATTGCTATCTTAATTGGATTTACGTTCCAAAGAATTTGTTTGATAAGCGACGTAGCAGGACTTTTCCGCATGGCCAATTCCCGAACCAAGTCATAGCTTTGGAGCAGAACCGCCATGTTCAGTGGATCAAGCCCTCTGCAGCAATTGAGTCTTTGAAAAAATACCTGCTAAATAAGGAAAAGAAACTTGTCCAAATTCGGATAGCAATGCTCTGACCCGCGAAACGGGGACTGAAAGTCCTGACCCTCTTTGTCACGCACCAGCCGCCGCTTGATAGCAATGCTCTGACCCGCGAAACGGGGACTGAAAGCAGGTCACTCGTCGTGCCGCTGCTACGCGACGTCCAGGTATAGCAATGCTCTGACCCGCGAAACGGGGACTGAAAGGGATCTTCTCTTCATATTCCAAAAATTCTTCGCATATATAGCAATGCTCTGACCCGCGAAACGGGGACTGAAAGACAGAAAGTCGACAAGTCACAATCTAACGGTTACGCATAGCAATGCTCTGACCCGCGAAACGGGGACTGAAAGCTTTAAGCGG
>DYEP01000060.1 GCA_020725675.1 Symbiobacterium sp.
GCCGCGGAAAGACTCCTTGGTACCGAAATCCGCGGTTTACGTGTGGACACGATCCTTGTTGAAGAACGACTGAACATCGATGCCGAGCTGTATCTTGGGCTTACTGTAGATGCGGCAAACCGGGCGCCTCTTTGCATCGCATCAGCCCGCGGGGGAATGGACATCGAGGAGGTTCCGGTGAAGGACATTGTGAAGGTGAACCTGCACCCTAGCTGGGGGCTTGGCGCCTATAAGGCGAGGCAGATCGTAAGGAGGATGGGACTGCAGGGACCGCACGCATCGCAGGTTGCCGACATTTTGGTCCGACTGTACGGTGTGTATAAAAAGTATGATGCGGAGCTCACCGAGATCAACCCGCTGGTGATATCCGGCGACCGGGTAGTGGCCGCAGATGCCAGGCTGAACATCGATGACGAAGCGTTGTTTAGGCAAAGCAGCGTCCCGGTCATCGAGGAGGGCACCGAGATCGAGCTGCGCGTCAAGAAGATGGGCCTTTCCTACGTGGAACTGGACGGTGATATTGCCGTTATGGCCAATGGCGCAGGCATGGCCATGGCCACGCTGGATATCCTGCAGCACTATGGTGGGCGTCCTGCCAATTTTCTCGATGCGGGCGGGGGCGCTTCGGTGGAGCCCACGGCCCGGGCTATCGAAGTATTGCTTGAGACCAATCCAAAGGCGATCCTGATTAACATTTTTGGTGGAATCACCCGGTGCGACGACGTGGCCAGGGCGCTTATCATGGTTAAGGAGCAAAGGGGTATACCGGTGCCGGTAGTGATTAGGCTCGTGGGTACAAACGAGGAAGAAGGGGTCCGGCTGCTGTCCGAGCACGGCTTCGCTGCTTATAAAACGATGGATGAGGCGGCGTCCAGGGTTGTTGCACTTGCCCGCGGAGGAGGAGAGCGACGTGGCCATCATAATTAACGAAAAAACCAAAGTGGTGGTTCAGGGTATCACGGGCAACCAGGGAGCATTCCACGCAGCCCAAATGCTGGCTTACGGATCCCGGGTGGTCGCCGGGGTTTCTCCTGGTAAGAGCGGGCAGGAAGTGCACGGGCTTCCGGTTTATGATACTGTGGAGGAAGCAGTGGAAAAGCACGGTGCCAACGCGTCAGTTGTGTTCGTGCCCGCCCGATTTGCGAAGGACGCGGCGTTTGAGGCGATAGACGCGGGCGTTACAGTGGTGGTGATCATCACCGAGCACATACCTGTGCATGACACACTGGACATCATGGCGTTTGCGAAGGAGAAGGGCACGACCATAATCGGGCCCAACACGTTCGGCATCATAAGCCCGGGAAAGTGCAAGATCGGGATCATGCCAAACCAGATCTACACGGCGGGATGCGTAGGTATAGCTGCCCGCTCCGGCACCCTGAGCTACGAGGTGGCGCACTCGCTCACCAGGGCGGGACTGGGCCAATCCACCGTTGTGGGATTGGGCGGAGACCGTGTGGTAGGTCAGAGCTTTGTCAGCATCTTAAAGCAATTCGCAAAGGACCCGGACACCGAGGCGTGCGTGCTGGTCGGAGAGATCGGCGGCACACAGGAGGAAGAGGCGGCGGAGCTGATCAAGGGTATGAACAAGCCCGTGGTGGCTTACCTTGCGGGCAAGAGCGCGCCTCCAGGAAAGCGCATGGGGCACGCAGGTGCGATCATCGAACGGGGCAGAGGCACGTTTGAAAGCAAAGTCAAAGCGCTGGAAGCCGGAGGCGCCCGCATCGCACAGCTACCATGGGAGGTGCCGGCTTTAATCAAAGAAGCGCTTGGGAAATAAGAGGTTCTAAGCAGCCCGCCACTGGCGGGCATTATACTTCCCTGCGGCTCTGGAGAATCTAAGCTCCGAAAGCACTGTGGGGAGGTGAGTCTACATGCGAGATGAACGCGACGAGCGGGAGTTGCCCGTACACCGGTACGCGAACCCACTGGCACTGTTCCCATGGACGCTCATACCGGGGATGTTCGACGATCCGCTATTTGAGCGAATATACAGGAGGGGGGACGCCGGGCCCAGCGTGGACGTACACGAGACCGATGACGAGGTGGTGGTGTTTGCGGAGATCCCCGGTGTATCCCCGGGAGACCTGGATCTCCGGATCTACGACAGGGAGGTCCGGATTAAGGGGGAGACCAGGTATGATGAGGACACGGTGCGCGAGGGCAGGCGTTACACCGAGAGGCGGCTTGGACGTTTCTTCCGCAGCATACCGCTGCCTGCGCAGATCCAGCCCGACAGGGCTGAGGCGCGTTATCGGCGCGGCGTGCTAGAGGTGAGGATGCCCAAAGCAACTCCCGGAGGCGCGGGGCGAAAGATCGAGATCAGGGACGAAGACGGAAACCAGCATCGGCACTGAAACGCCAGTGAGGGCCGTGCAGGCTGCCACAGAATGGCGCGTGCACGGCCCCTCAATGCCGCCAACTGCGTCTATCCCGGCGCCCATCTATATCGCCGCCGCTTCTTGTGTCTTGCGGTAGATCGGTGTACCGGTCTCCTGGGTGAGTCTTTTAAATGCATTCATTAGTGCCTTTGTGACAGGTCCTGGAGTACCTGACCCGATGGTGCGGCCGTCCACTTCAATGCACGGGATGAGCTCGGCCGCCGTGCCTGTGAAGAAACACTCGTCTGCCGTATAGACGTCATGCCTTGTGAATACTTCCTCTCGCACGTCATGACCCGCCTCTTTTGCCATTTGCATGACTGCGGCGCGCGTAATGCCCTCAAGGATGCCCACGTAGGTCGGCGGTGTGATGAGCTTGTTGCCCTTCACGATGAAGATATTATCACCCGTACCTTCCACTACGTAGCCTTCTGAATTCAGCATGATGACTTCCGGGTATCCTGCCAGGTTCGCTTCGATCTTGGCGAGTATGTTGTTCAGGTAATTGAGTGACTTGATCCGCGGACTCAGGGAGTCTACGTTGTTCCTGCGCGTGGCCACTGTCATTACCTTGATACCCCGGTCGTACAGTTCCTTTGGGAAGAGTACGATCTTGTCTACAATACATACAACTGTCGCAGACTGGCACTTTCTCGGATCAAGACCAAGGTCGCCCCTGCCCCGGGACACAACGAGCCTGATGTAGGCATCAGTGAGGCCGTTCCGCCTGATCGTTTCTAGCACCGTCTCTTCCATGTCCTCTTTGCTCATCGGGATGGTGAGCATGATCGCCTTGGCTGAGTCGTAAAGCCTGTTTATGTGTTCGGTGAGCTTGAATACGCGGCCGTTGTACGCGCGGATGCCCTCGAAGACTCCGTCTCCGTACAGGTAACCGTGGTCAAACACAGATACTTTTGCTTCCTCCTCGGGTACGAACCTGCCGTCAATGTAAACTGTCCTGCCCATTCAGACTCCTCCTCCAACTATGGTTTCCGTGACGCGATCTCCGAATTCCGCCGTACCGACCAGTGAGGTGCCTGCTACAAAGATATCGGGCGTCCGATATCTCTTGAGCGTTTCTTCCACCGCACGTTCCACCTGGCGAGCTACCGCCACTTCGCCGAGGGTATATTCAATGAGCATTGCCGCAGAAAGGATGGCCCCTACAGGGTTGGCCACGCCCCTACCGGCGATATCGGGGGCAGATCCGTGGACTGGCTCGTAAAGTCCAAAGCGACCCTCAGCAAGGCTTGCAGAGGGCAACAGTCCAAGCGACCCCACTAGCGCTCCTCCGAGGTCGCTCAAGATGTCGCCGAACATGTTGGACGTGACCAACACGTCATACTTCCCCGGCCGCCTCACCATTAACATGGCCGCGGTGTCCACCAGCTGGTGCTCTACCTCCACGTCCGGATACTCAAGCGCTATCCGGTCCACGACCTCGCGCCAGAGCCGGGATGTGACCAGCACGTTGGACTTGTCCACTGAAGTCAGGTGCTTCTTCCGGGATCTGGCTGCCGAAAACGCCTTTTTAGCGATGCGAGCGATCTCGTGGACCGAGTAAGTAGCTTCGTCAAAGGCCACGCGACTGTCGCCTTCGCCGGTTACCCCCTTTTTTCCGAAATAGAGGTCACCTGTAAGCTCGCGGAAGATCACCATGTCCACTTCGCCCGGGTCTTTAAGAGGGCTTGCAGAAGCCAGACTACTGTAGAGTTTGACCGGTCTTACGTTAGCGAAGAGGTCCAGTGCCTTTCTGATTCCAAGTAGCCCTCTTTCAGGGCGACATTCGTGGGGTAATCGGTCCCACTTCGGGCCACCTACTGCGCCAAGGAGCACAGCGTCCGCTCGTTTGCATGCCTTAAGTGTCGCCTCAGGCAGCGGTTCTCCGAAGCTGTCGATAGCCTCGCCACCGAACGGGCAAGTGGTGAACGAAAGCTCCCACCCGTACTTCTCTGCGCAGGCGGACAGCACTTTGCAGGCCTCTTTCGTTACTTCGGGGCCTATCCCGTCGCCTGGCAGACACACGATCTCAGTCATCGGCCAACCTCCTCTTCACATAAGGTAGGAGTCCTCCCGCTTCGATGATCTCCCGCACGAACGCGGGCTGTTCGGGGATTCGGTGCACAGTGCCGCGGCTTAAGTTGAGCAAAATGCCGGCTTCCGCATTAAGCTCCAGATCATCCCCTTGTTGCACCTCATTGGGTATTTCCTCTGATTCTACTATACATAGCCCCGTATTGATAGAGTTTCTGTAGAAAATCCTCGCAAAAGAGCGGGCGATTACACAGCTGATGCCTGATGCGCGAATGGCAAGCGGCGCATGTTCTCTTGAACTCCCACAACCGAAGTTCCTGCCTGCGACGATGATATCACCCGGACGTACCCGGCCAGCGAAGCCGGGTGCTATGTCTTCCATAACATGCTGCGCAAGCTCAGCCGGATCCGTGGTATACAGATATCTCGCTGGAATGATGGCGTCGGTGTCTATGTTGTCCCCGAATACCCACGCGCGTCCTCTCCTCATGATGCTACCTCCCATGGTGCAGCTACTCTACCCATGACAGCCGACGCGGCTGCCACAAACGGTGAAGCCAGTATGACTTCGCTTTTTGCGTGACCCATACGTCCCACGAAGTTGCGGTTTGTGGTGGCCACAGCCCTTTCCCCGGGTCCCAAAATGCCCATGTACCCGCCAAGGCATGGCCCGCAGGTGGGGGGGCTGATCACGCCGCCCGCTTCGATGAATACCTCGAGCAGCCCGGCGCGCATTGCGTCGAGGTAGACTTGTTGAGTAGCAGGGATCACTATCAGCCTTACGTTGGGATTCACTTTCTTCCCCCGCAGTACCCTCGCAGCCATTTCAAGGTCAGAGTAGCGGCCATTGGTGCAGGAGCCGATCACCACCTGGTCGATAGGGATCTCGCCCACCTCGGAGATTTGCCGTACATTGTCCGGAGAGTGGGGGAGCGCGACTACAGGTTCCATACCCGTGACGTCCATCACCAGCTCTTCTTGGTAGATGGCGTCCGCATCAGAGGTGTACAGCCGCGGTGGGCGTTTGGCCCGGTGTTTCAGATATTCCATGGTGACTTCGTCAGGTTGGAAAATACCAGCCTTGGCGCCTGCCTCGATGGCCATGTTGGAGATGGTCATACGTTCGTCAATGGAAAGCTCTGCAACCAGCGGCCCCTGAAACTCCATGGACATATACCTGGCACCGTCGGTTCCGATTCTGCCAATGATGGCGAGCATGATGTCCTTACCCGAGACCCATCGGGACCTGTTCCCGGTGAGCACCACTTTCATCACTTCGGGAACACGGAGCCATACTTCTCCAATGGCCATGGCAGCGGCCATATCTGTGCTGCCGATGCCGGTTGCGAATGCACCTAGCGCTCCGTAGGTGCACGTATGTGAGTCTGCGCCTATTACCAGGTCTCCTGGCACCACCAGGCCTCTTTCCGGCAGCAGCGCGTGCTCGATGCCTGCACTACCCACATCGAAGTGGTGGGTGATACGGTATTCCCTGGCGAACTGCCGGACCATCATCGACTGTTCCGCGGATTTAATGTCCTTGCTGGGTACGAAGTGGTCCTGCACGAGCACGATGCGCTCCGGGTCGAACACCCGGCGAAACCCTGCCGCGAAAAACTCGCGCAGGGCGAGAGGCGTAGTGATGTCGTTCCCCAGCACCAGGTCGACTTTTGCCTGGATTAGATCGCCAGGGTATACTGTATCCTTATCACAATGGGCCGAAAGCAACTTCTGTGTGAGGTTCGGCATATTCATCACCCCGCCGCGCTGGTTTGAGCCCGTTCTTCCGGTCCTGAATGATACAGACGGTTGATGGCATCTACATAAGCCCGAGCGCTGGCTTCGATCACATCCATCGATAGCCCCCTGCCCGAAAATGACCGGCCGTTATGAGTGATCTTCAGTGTCACTTCTCCCAACGCATCCTTGCCGCTTGTGACCGCGCGCAACGAGTAGTCGGTGAGTGTCACGCACAGTCCCGTGCAACGGTCTATCGCTTTGAATAGCGCATCCACTGGACCGTCTCCGCTGGCTGCTTCTTCCCTTGGGGAGGAGCCGACACTCAGCCTGACAGTAGCTGTGGGGACGGTGCGGTTTCCCGCAGAGACGTGGTAGTAGTCCAGTACCACGCATTCGGGCACGCGGAACAGCTCGCTGTCTACCAGCGCCTCGATGTCCTTGTCGGAGATATCGCGCTTTCTATCAGCCAGCTCCTTGAACTTTACGAACAGCTTGTCTACTTCTTCCTGGGAGACGGAGTAACCCAGTTCTTCCAGGCGCATTGAAAACGCGTGCCGGCCAGATACTTTGCCGAGCACGATGCGGCTTGAGGAAAGACCTATGGTTTCAGGCCTTATGATTTCGTACGTGAGCCTTTCCTTCAGCACCCCGTCCTGATGAATGCCTGACTGATGTGCAAACGCATTGGCGCCCACGATCGCCTTGTTAGGCTGAATCGGCACCCCTGTAAGCGCGCTCACCAGCCTGCTCACCCGGTAGATCTGTTCCGATACAACCAAGGTATCAGTTCCGAAATGGTCTTTCCTCGTGCGCAGCGCCATGACCACCTCTTCGAGGGAGGTGTTGCCGGCTCTTTCGCCAATACCGTTTACAGTGCATTCGATCTGGCTGGCGCCTGCTTCAACGGCCGACAATGAGTTCGCTACGGCAAGCCCCAGGTCGTCATGACAGTGCACTGAAATAATAACGTTTTCGATGCCACGTACATTCGCCCTGATAGTGCCCACAAGGCGTTTGAACTCCGCAGGAGTGGTGTATCCTACGGTGTCGGGTATATTGATGCACGTGGCGCCTTCATCTACAGCTACCTGAAACACCTTGCAGAGGAACGCAGGATCGCTTCTTGTGGCGTCCTCGGCCGAAAACTCCACCTCGTTTGTGAGGGACTTCGCCGTACGCACCCCGACCCGGGTCATCTCAATGATCTCCTCGGGTGATTTCCTCAGCTTGTATCTCATGTGGATCTCTGAAGTGGCGACGAAAGTATGGATCATGGGACGCCTCGCTTCTTTCACTGCCTCGTACGCCCTGTAGATGTCCTCGGGGTTAATCCGGGCAAGACCAGCGATAACAGGGCCCGATATCTCTCTGGCGATGGCGCGTACCGCCTCGAACTCGCCTTTTGAGGATATGGGGAAGCCCGCCTCGATCACATCCACGCGAAGCCTGGCAAGGTGCCGGGCGATCTCAAGTTTTTCTGCGGGGGAAAGGTTCACTCCCGGGGTCTGCTCGCCATCTCTGAGTGTGGTATCAAAAATCCTGACCGGTGCCATACGTTCACCTCCAAATAAAGATACCTCCCGTCCCCGGGAATCTCAGGGACGAGAGGCTAACCTTCGCGGTACCACCCTGTTTTGCCGGACAGCAAGTGCCCGGCCTCTTTACGGAAGACCATCATCTTCCTCTGGATGTAACGGTCCAGCGCCGTCAGTACCTACTAGGAGCGTGACTCCTTTGGGCCTGCAGCTCCGGGAGGAGTTTCGAAAGCGCTTCAGGTGCCGGCTCTCATCAGTTGCCTGGCTGTCTGTGACCTGAACAACGCTCCTACTGGTTCCCGTCATCGCTAATTGTCACTTAGTTTACCATGAGATGATGAAGGTTGTAAAGGGGGAAATTCACGTTTGTTGCCGGATATGATGTTGTCACCTTGAAAAAGTCTCTGAAAATGTCACCTATGAATGAGGTGATTTGGGCAAAAGTCAGAGAGGGGCACGGGGCCCCTCCCGTCCATCCTGAAGTCTAGTCAATTTGTACCATGAAAAATGTGTGTATTTAGTGGTCTGTGCTCGCCCCGGCGCCCACTTCTCCTGCCAACCTTGCCGTGTCCCATTTATGGATCACAAACTGTATGACAACGATGGCCGCGATGCCTACCACAAACAGCCACTGTACCTGAACAAATCCCGCTATGGCAAACAACACGGCTGATACGGCGGCCGCCAGCAAAGCGTATGGGAATTGTGTTCTGAAGTGGTCGATGTGATCGCAGGCGGCCCCCATGGAAGCCAGTATGGTAGTGTCAGAAAGCGGTGAACAGTGATCGCCGAACAACCCGCCGCTGATTATGGACGCTATTGTTACGAGCATGGGCGAACCGAGGTGGAGCGACATGGGAATGCCGATCGGTAGTAGGATGGCGTAAGGGCCCCAAGAAGACCCGGTGGCAAGAGACATCGCACACGCCACAAAGAAAAGCACGACCGGTACTACTGCGGGATGTAAAAACCCTTTGGTGACATCCACGATGTACTTGGCGGTGCCGAGTTTCCCGCAGAGGCTCCCAAGCGACCAGGCGAAAACCATTACGACCATCATGTACACCATGCCGGACATGCCTTCCAAGATGGTCTCGAGCGCCTTTTCAAAAGTCATGATTTTATCCTTAATCGATAGAGCGATGCACACAAACGCTGCGGCGGAAAACCCGTAACCGATACCAACCCTTATGATGGGTCCCCTGAGCGGCTGGAACGGGAAGCCCTGCCTTATGAAAATGAAGAACATTACCGCAAACAGCGTTAGAATGGCCAATACCATGGTGCGGACCCTGGGCTCGGCACCTTCGGGTATTTCTATCTGCTTGTCGCTTCTTAACGGTTTAGCCCCGTCTCTGAGGAGACTGCCCGTGTCAGCCCTGAGCTCGGCCCTCAGCATTGGACCGAAATCCCATCGGGTAATGCAGGTCAGACCGCAAAGTGCCAGCGCAAGCCACGCATAAAACTGGAATGGAATCATACCTATGAACGCCTGCCAGTCGGTCATCCCGGTGTAATTCATTTCCTGGAACTGCTTTGCAATGATCCCCATTATGTATACGCCCCAGCTGATGATGGGGATCAGCGAACAAATGGGCGACGCAGTCGCGTCCAGCGCCCAGGCGAGTTTTTCCCTTGAGACCTTCATCCGGTCGCAGACCGGTTGCACTATCGGACCCACCAGCATTGCATTGGCAGAGTCAGAAAACCATATGATCAGCCCGCCGAGGAAGGCAGCCGTTTCGGCCTTCGCCTTGGAGTTTACCCAGCGGGACACCTTCTTTGAGAAAGCTATGGAAGCTCCCGACCTCGTGATCAATGCCACAAACGCTCCGATTATCAGCATCATCACAAGGGATTGGGCGTTGTAAGAATCGGTGACCTGTTGAAAGATGAAGTCTTTGAGGAATATGAAGTAGCCGTTAAACGGGTTCCAATTTGCAAGAATGGTGGTTCCCAGGAACAAGCCGAGAAACAAAGAGATCAACACGTTCTTGGTAATAACCGAGAGAACGATGGCCAGCAACGGTGGCAACACGGACAGAAAGCCGTACGTCTCCAAACGTCAATCCCTCCTTATCAGGTAGTAATACAATTACCCAATTCGATCCGGGAACCTTTGAGCTCGGGTGCTTCACACCTCCTCTCAGTGTGCACTTTCAGGAAATAGTCCAAAGTGGAACGGTAAAGGGCCCTTTCGAGCGGATCCGCTGACCGTTCTTCCACCCCCCCTTTGAGGCATACGAGACTGATCATGGGCAGGAGCTGTTCCTCATATACCTGCATGCACTCGATGGGACTTACCCCCGGCCAGGCGTTGCAACTTACTACTACTCGCCTGTGCTTGGAGTCAACCTCGGCTGGTATGGAATCATAGACGGGGTCATCGGGCTCGAAAACATACTGATCCAGAGTACCTGTGGGTATGCCTTCAATGGCTTTAACCTGGATCGGCTTCGTTCTTGTGTCATACGGGTCGGCGGTGAGATCCAGGATTATGGCATGTTCGGGCAGATATCCGACTTGTGCGTTCCGAATCACGAACTCGGTTGGGTCAGCCCTCCTTGTGGCGTCAATGAGAATATCTGTCTCCGCAATAACCCGGTTGACTTCTGATGGGTGCTTTGTGACATCACGTTCGAGATATGTCACAATCACACCCCTTACACCGTGCTGCTCGGCCTTGGATTTAATTGATGGATCCCCCATGGCGAACGAAGCTTTGCCTGCCTGGACTCCAAGGTGTCCCATTCCGAGTATGGTCACGAAGGTGGGCCTGCGGTTGGCGCAGTAAAAGTCGGGCCATCTGTTTTCTGCCTGTCTGAAAGCTTCTCTTACCCCTCCCCCTGCTGTAAGCTCATACGTAACCACAAGCCGACTTCCAGAATCGTCAGCGATGGAGTCCAAGGAGAAGCTCTGAATACCCGCGTCGGCCAGCACCTTGACAAGGGCAGGCCTTGTATCGTAGTGCAGCATGGAAAACAGAAAAGCGCCCTTCTGCATTCGCTTTAGGTCTTCGAATTCGGGCGCCCTCAGTACCACTATGACGTCCTGGCCATATACCTCCTCCCGTGACCCGAACTTGGTGCGCGGGTTGGCCAAGCAGTAGTCCGTCTCGGAAAAACCCAGTCGCTCACCGTACCCGTGCTCCAGCACCACATCCACGTCCAGATCGGACAAGCGCTTCACGAAAGACGGAAGAAAAGCCCTTCTTTCGCCCCGTTCCTTGTGCATTGCGGGAAGGCCTATACTTCGTACGCGTTCCACATCTCATCCTCCCTATGCGCCAAACATCCAAGTACGTTCTTAGCTGCAGTATACCAAGTGGTATACCATTTTGTCAATATTTTCTCGAATGGTGTGCAAGTTGGTAAAGACCGCGGCTGATTCAAGGATGAGAGAGTGGGTGAGATCCCGAAATTCCAGATTGCTGGGCAAAACAGCGCCCCAACATCCGTTCTGACTGAAGGGAATCTAGCACGTAAGAACCACAAAAGATTGCGCTTAGAACTTCTCCCACAACGAGAATTCGGTTAATCGGTGATCTGAGAAAGGTCTGCAGGTGGGCAGAACGGGAACACTTTGAGCTGTAGCTGCATTGATCTTACGTGTGAAGCCATGGCATCTTCTGCTTCAGATGGGTCTCGTTTCTCAAGTGCTGTCATGATCCTTTCATGTTCGTCAGGAGTAGCGAACCTGTACGAAGGGTGGGGATCATTGAGCATATAGAATATGTTATACCTCTCGGTTTTTTCCACGATGTCCTGGACGTACTGCGCCAGATACTGATTCCCGGAAACTTCGGCGATCGTGTTATGGAAGGTGGCGCCGAGCCGATACGCCTCTACCCTGTCACCTTCCTCGTAGGCCTTGCGCTCGGCCTCAAGGATCCGGCGCAGCTTGGCCAATTGTGCTTCTTGAATGCGCGACGCAGCGAGACCTGCCGAGGTCCTTTCCAATACGAGGCGCACCGCAAAAGCGGCGACGAGCTCATCGTAGGTACCCTGATGGACGTAGGCTCCCCTGTTGGGTATGATGGCTACCAGGCCGTCCCTTTCAAGAAGCCTGAGCGCCACTCGTACTGGAGTCCGGCTCACGTTCAGAAACCTTGCAATGTCCCGCTCGACAAGCTGGCAGTTGGGTGGCAGCTTATTCGTCAGGATCGCATTCTTGAGTTTCTCATAAACCACTTCCTCGAGTGGCTTGTCCCTACCATTTTCTACGCCCACTATTAGTGCCGCCTTTCGACTCGGTTTATCATCAGATACGTACCAGCCATTATTATATGGCTAAACGTGGCTCTTGCGCAACCGCTGGATTCTGACGTGACCGTATCCAACCCACTGCAGGAGGGGGCAAACCTCACCGAGCTTGAAGCAGGCAAATAACAGACCGATGGAAGAATACACATTATTGCGTAAAGCCTTGGTTGCATTCTGCTGAAGAAGTCGGGTACGAGCATTCTTGAGACCAGAGGTAACTCAAGGGATTCCGGTCTCCGTGGCGAATGTTCATGTGAGAAATGACAGAAGGTCCTGCTCAGGTCACAGACCGGAGCAGCTGAGGCACACTACGCAACTTAGTGAAACTATCCTGGAAGAAAAGGGATGCTGAGTCTGCGCATTGGACAAGAAGCTGATAGGCCCGCAGGATAGCCACTTGAACGCAAGGGGAGATCTTTCTGATTTTTACCAGGTTCATCAAGAGTGGCCGAGTTCTGAAACTGAAACCCCATTCTTCATGCCTTTCTGGCTGCTCCAGAAGGTGATCATGCCATTAACAAGAGAAGACTGCAAGGCCATGACGAATCCAGGATGCGAGCTGTTTTAAGCGGCTAACAAGCGCACATGTTACCCAAAGGGGGGAAGACTGATGGCCAAGAAGAAGAGTAGCCTGAGCCAGGCGAGAGGTCTTCTTTACGGATTAGCCAGGTTACTGGGCGATATGTCTGCAGTCAGCAAGGGGCCAAAGGCCACGGCTAAGAGGGTGGGGCGCAGGGCCGCGGGGAAGGCCACAGGCAGGATACTAGGGAGGCTATTTAAGTGAGAAGCGACCTGCGGCTTGGGCAGGAGCGGTATCACAGTTGGGATCTAGTCGGTGGTAGGTTCGGAGCTTTGCCGGCTCAGCTACGCCACACTACACTCCTTCAAAAGGATACCTGTAGCGAAGGGAGGGAGAATAGGACCTGTTGCAAGAGCAGACGTCTCTCGATGAAGTGCTGAGGACAGGACTTAGCCAGAAGCCGCCGGGCATGTCGCGGCGGTGGTTCACGATACCATCTATCTGCACGGGTACGGGGGAACAACATCTTGCAGTGTGGTGCAGGGTATTGCGGGAACCGACAGGTCCTTGGGGAAGTGCTGGCGTATTTCCGCCCGGCAGGAACGCCGTCACGACTGGGCCAAAGCCTCCTCGCGTACCCGGGGCAGGCGCGAACTGAAGCCTCTGGCTTGAGCCAACGGGAGGTTTACGATCCCCGCCGGGAAAGCCCACCCTTTTAAGGGTGGGATGAAAGGTGGGCATCCTGGTTTAGACTGTTAGATATGTTGTATAATAAAACCATGAACGGCAAACGGTGGAAAAGATCGGCCACAACAGTATACAACATCGGCTACCACTTCATCTGGTGCCCTAAATATCGGCGCAAAGTCCTAGTGGATAAAGTAGCTGAGCGGCTGAAGGAGCTGCTGCGCCAAAAAGCCCAGGGAATTGGAGTA
>DYEP01000061.1 GCA_020725675.1 Symbiobacterium sp.
GGAAAACGCTGTAAGGCTGACAGTGACCGGAAGCCGCTGCACGATGAGCTCGGTCACCGGTTTGCCCAGCCTGATGGATCTTCCGAGATCTCCTGTGACGGCGGCGCTTATCCAGTTCATATAGCGTGTATGAAGAGGCAAATGCAGGCCGAACTCCTGACGAAGCGCATCCAGCGCAGCTGGGTCTGCCTCAGTACCGAGCGCAAGTAGAGCCGGGTCTCCTGGGATCACCTGGAATACCAAGAACGTAATGAGGGAGATCCCTAACAGGCTGGCGACGAGCGTAAGCAGCCTCCGTACGTAAAACTCCATGCTCTCTCCTCCGTCATACGGAGTACTTGTAGGTTTCTACGAGTTCTGTCCATGCCAGCTGCAACGCTTCCTTGGACGAGTTCAGGTGGCTGGGATCGAACACCTCAAGCACGATATGGTGCCTGTAGCCCTGTTCCAAAAGCAGAGCAAGGAACGTACGAAGGTCAAGCCTGCCCGCCGGGTGCCCGATCAATCTGTGGCTCTTGCCTTCCACCACATCGTGAAGATGTATTTCGTTAATCCTGTCGTGATACTTCATAAAAAAGATCCGTGGGTCCTGCTCATACCGTATCAAGTGCCCTACGTCCATGCAGATGGAAAAGCCGAACTCCTCAATGAACGGTGCGATCAGATCAATGTTGCAGTACAGGTTGCCATAATTCCCGTCGATATTCTCAACGCCTACCCGGCTCGCATCCGTCATCTCCGAAACCCTCCGCAGGCTGTCGCGGATCCTCGGCATGACGTGACGATGCGTCATCACTGCGTCAAACACGTAGCCCAACGGACTGCTGCCCGGAATGGTCATTGGATCCACGTGCAATGCGTAAGATAGTGGCTTCAAGCATGCCGTCCTTTCGAATACCTCTTCAAGCGTGGCCAGGGATGCTTCACGCACGCGCGGGTTAGGAGACGCAAGCTGACAGAAGACCGGAAGGTGTATGGAATACTCCACACCCGTATCGTCCTGTTGCCGGCGCAGGTTGTTCAGCAGCTCGTCCGTGAGCGGCAGTTCAAGAGGATACTCGAGAGTAAGTTCAATGAAGTCTACCTCCCGGGCCAGCAGTCTTACGTTGTCAAGTACATCCCTCATCGGGTAAAGCTCGGAGGGAGCCCCCACCTTGAATGGAAAACGCTTATTCATAACTTGCCTCCTTAAAGACATATCTCGTGCCAGGACAGCTGCTAGTAGTGACAGGTAGCCCTCCGCGCCCCACCCTCACCCTACTTAGACTTATACACGCGAGAAATATCGGCAACGTACACCGGGTATACCTGCCAGCCCTCAACCTCTTTCTTCATCGCGATGAGCAGGCTCGGGTCCTGGATGTATACTGCCACAGCATCATTTGCCAAAAACTCTTGCAGTTTGTAGTAGACCTGCTGCCGTTTGGCCGGGTCCGTAATCACCCTTGCTTCCCGCAGCAACCTGTCATATTCAGGGTTTTCGTAGTTAAAAAAGTTGCGTGAGTACGTAGATTCATACCTCATCAGTACTATGTGCGGGTCAAGCTTGCCCGTAAGCCCGATGACTGTCATATCGTAGTTTCTCTTTGTATAGACGTCATCGAGCCATACACCCCATTCGATGACTTGAAGCTTCACCTTGATGCCTACCTTGGCCAGCTGGTCTGCGATGATCTCGCCAGTGCGTACATGGGGTGCATAGGGAGCTGGAAGTGCCAGCGTGGTCTCGAAGCCGTTGGGGTAACCCGCCTCAGCCAGTAGCTGCTTGGCTTTTTCCGGGTTATACGGGTACGTCCCCGTCAGGTCCTTGTACCAGTAAGCCATGACCGGGCTCATGTTTGAACCCAGTTCAGTGCCATACCCCCACATAGCACCCTCTATGATCTCCGCTTTGTTAACAGCGTGGTTGATAGCCTGCCGGACTTTCAGGTTGTTAAATGGCTCGCGCTTTAGATTCATCGTCATGAGCTGTATCAAGTTTTGCGGGGCCTTGAGCAGTTTCAGGCTGGGATCTGCCTCGATCTCAGAAGCCGATTCGTTGGCAACTCTCGGCACCACGTCCACATCACCTGTCTTGAGCGCCATGAGCTGCGCCGCCGGGTCCGCCATGATCCGAAATTCTACCTCATCCAGGTACGGAAGATTGTCTTTCCAGTAATCCGGGTTTTTCTCCAGCTTGATGTGCTGGCCCGTAGTCCAGTCCACATATTTGAACGGGCCGGTGCCTACAGGCCTGTCTTTCAGCGTGTCCGCTGCTTCTTTCGGCACAATAGCACCGCTTACTGCAGCCAAATTGGACAGAAAAGGCGCATTGGGTTCTTTCAGGGTGATCCGTACGGTGAACTCGTCCAGTTTCTCTACTTTTTCCACTACCTTGTACTCGGAAAGCCTCGGGTGGCCCGTCTCGGGGTTCATTATGCGCTCAAGGCTGAAGACCACGTCGTCTGCTGTAACCGTGCGGCCGTTATGGAACTTAACGCCTTCACGAATCTTGAAGGTGTAGATATGGTCGTCTTCCACCGTCCATTCTCTTGCGATGGCCGCCACGATGTTGCCCTCAGTGTCGGATGTAACAAGACCCTCATACACGTTGAACAAAATCTCTTCTGCAGCGGCGGACGCAGCCTTGTGGGGATCTAAGCCGTCGGGATCCGTGGGAATTGCGACAACCAATTTCCCACCGTAGACCGGCCCTTCAACTACGGGTGGCTTGACTTCCCCGCCCTGCTTGCCGGTACAACCAGCGAAAAGCGCGCTGACCAGGACAACTACCAGTACCATGTGCAACCTGCTCTTCGGTTTCACGTTCATCCCCCTTAAGCGAAATTTAGTGTTCGCCAAACCCCTACTTAAATCAAGCTATTTGTATCAATTTGGCCACATGGCCGCTGAGTTCCTTCAGCGATCTAATTTGCGGGCAGTTAAATTTCTCTCGATTCCACTCCGGGTAACGGTTGATGAGCACTGCGTGAATCCCTATTTTGCTGGCGGCAACAATATCGTCCGTGTAGTTGTCTCCCACAAATAACATCTGCTCGGCTTTTAGCCCCGAACGGTAGAGGGCAATTTCAAAAATGCTCATGAGCGGTTTCTGACACCCCACCTCCGCAGAAATGATGATATGGTCCATGTAATCGGTGAGGCCGACCGTGTCCAGCACGCTCCTTGCAGTGTTGTCCCAATTGCTGATAATCCCAAGTATGTAACCCTGGGACTTCAGCGCAGTCACTGTCTCCATTACATCCTCATATAGCACCCACCTGCTCCTTGGTGGAAAGCGGTGCATGACTTCCACTGTAAGCGCTGGAACATGTATGTCAACACCGAGGAAACGGGCAAACACGTCCATGTACCACGGGAAGAACGAATCTATTTGCCTGTTCATGATACCCGGGTAGTAAGTGAAGAAGTACTGGTCAGCAAGGTAGTATGCCTTCTTCACCGGCTCAAGCTCGATGTCATGCCCCATCTCTCTTAAAATCTTGACCGTGTCTTCTGCTATTGGTGTGTAGACCAGAGTCAGCCCAAGGTCAAAGAATATGCCTTTAATCATGAAATGCCCCCTTTCTGTGATTCTTCTTCACTGCAGAAAATGCCGAGGTCTGCGTAAATCGTCTCAAGCCGTTTGAGCCGGTCGAAAGTACCCTCCTTCCTTGAAAACCACACATGTGCAACGATGGCCTGCACTACTGCCATGGCAGGCAGAAAGGAGTCAAGCAAGAAGGGACTCTCGGTGACCGCGTACAGTTGGTAATCAGAATCCCTGGCAAAAGGAGAGAGGGGCGAATCCGTCAGCGCCACAGTAGTCGCTCCTGCTCTTTTGGCCCATCTGAACGCCTTCAGTGTGTCCAGACTGTATCTCGGGAAGGCTATGGCAAAGAATACGTCCCCGGGTCCCAGGCCACTGAGCTCTTCAGGATGGCAACCATCCAGCATACGGACGATGTGCGTATTTCCGAGCACAAGCCCAAGCGCATAGCTCAGATAGTGCGCAAGGGATGCAGAGGCCCTAAGCCCCATTACGAACACTTTCCCGGCGGTCGTTATCGCTTCCAGTACCAGCCTGAACTGTTCTCTGTCAAGCCTTCGGTACGTCGACTGGATATTGTCTATGTCTTTTGTGAACGACTGAGCCAGCAGGTCCTCTTCAGGGCCAAGCCTGCTTAGCCCCTGCTGAAGCTTGTGTATGGTCCGCTCCCGGCTCAGCAGTTCCCTGATCTCTGACTGCATTTGGGAAAATCCCGAGTAACCGAGCGCTGTAGCCAGGCGTATAACGGTAGTCTCGCTCACACCTGCTTCCTTGCCCACAGCTGCTGCAGGCATAAACGCGGCTTTGTAGTAATTTGAGCATAGGTAGGTGGCTACTCGCCTTTCGCCCTTGGTGAGCGTATCAAACTTATCCTTCAGCTGCTCGTGGAATTTTGGCAATAAGGTGTGCCCTCCCAGGAAGCGTACGCTTCCTAACTATGCCAAGTTCGAAGCCATTCCTTCAGTACAGTCTATTCGACGCCTTATCACAAATCCCTCCAATATACGAGATTTATTGTGCAGGACATGAGCCATTTCTGTAGAATGAAAAATCCAAATAAGAGATGTAGCGGGGGTTTGGGAAGTTTGCGCGGCAGGACCTCTTGGTTGCCTTGCTTATTGTTGTGCTTTGTGTTGGTAGGAGCCGGATGCATTCGAAATGGAGCACAGGGCTCTATCAGCAGGCAGTTTGACGTGTGGAGAGACATCGTGGCACAGGTAAAAGTACCTCCCGACTCTACCTCAGTACTGTTTGAGATTGAACACTTGGAGCTTGGCAGCGGTACTCTGCTTGTAAGCCTGGTGGATCCAGCAGGCCACACGGTGTTCGAATCCACTCTGGATCCGCGGATCACGCCCCGAGGGGGGTTCCTTGTGCAAGGACTTGTAGCGAATACTAAGTACGTACTTCGAATAACAGGCGAGGACGTTTCCTCAGGCGTGTTCTCTCTTACATGGCGCAGCCAGCCTTAGGCCTGTCAGCAACCGCCACGATAGCGGGAGAGTCGTCCTCGTATGGAGCTCTGCTAAAATCCCCAAACACCCAGACGGGTTCAAAGCCCTCACTCTCTAGGAGCTCACAGAGCACGGATGAAGTTACAGCCCGCAGCATGATTTCGTTGTTATATGTCTTTCCGTTAACTGTGAGGCTTGAGAAGAACCGCACGTGCTCCTCTCCCACCGGCACGTATCTTCGGATGAACGTGAGGTTTTCCGTCTGTTTACGTGGCAGTTCAAGACCGCCCAGCCGCAGCA
Organism: Symbiobacterium sp.; assembly: GCA_020725675.1. Classification (GTDB taxonomy): domain Bacteria; phylum Bacillota; class Sulfobacillia; order DUSP01; family DYEP01; genus DYEP01. The sequence continues at coordinate 5,284 of DYEP01000061.1, forward strand.
CTCGATCGAAGTTCACCACCTGGACGACCAGGGTTCCTCCGGGCCGGAGCACTCGGGCCACCCCGGACACGGTACGCCTCAGGTCGTCATCCAGCAGGAGGTGGGCGAGGGAGTTGCCTATACAGATCACTGCATCGTACTGAGTGGAACTGTTCCCAACTTCCCTCATGTCCAGAACGCTAAAGTCCACTTTCACCTGGTTCTTTGCTGCATGTTCCCGGGCAAGTGCAATCATGTTTTCTTCCAGATCGGTGCCAGTCACCAAGAAACCGGCCTTTGCGAGCGCCACGGAGTAGGTGCCGATGCCACAGGCCAGATCCATCACAACTTGAGCGTCGACTCTGTCCAGCTCCTCCTTGAGGAAGCGCAGCGCACTCTCATTAAGTGGGAACACTTCGTGGTAGTATCTGCTCAACATCTTATAAAACCCGGTGCTACCGGAATCGTTCATCGTTCATGACTCCTTTTTTTCGTGGTTTCACCTGCGCTGCAATGTTCTTTTATGGAACCGATGAAACATGGATCTCTGAGTGACTCATGACGAATCTGTAGTCCATCTGTTCCCTGATCTTTGTTGCAATCGCCTTGCCTGCAATGCGTGATACGATGTAAAGGCCCAAGTCGATAGATGCTGTCACGCCACCCGCGGTGATCACGTCGCCTTCGTCCACCAGCCGCTTCTTCAGTACCTCGCTACAGAACGGCTCAAGCAAGCGAAACGCACTAGGGTGCGTGGTGGCCTTCTTCCCTCGCAAAAACCCTGCAGCGCCCAGCAACAGCGCTCCTGTACACACCGATACTTTCAAAGGGCATGAAGCTGCCGTTGAAAGCCAGGTGAGGAACGGCGCATCGTGCATAAGGTGGCGGGTACTCATCCCCCCTGGCACGTATATCATGTCATACCCGGTAAGCGGGGTACCAGCCGCATCAGCCACTATTTCCATACCGTTGCCATCGGTCACGGTGGACTCGGGTGCAACCACTTCCCAGTGGAGCTCGGGCATAAAGCCCATAGTGCGAAGCCTTGCAAGCGGGTCGTACGCTCCGACCAGGTCAAGCAAGGTCATTCCCTCATACGCAATAAAAGCTATGAGCATACCGGCCACTCCTTCAGACAACCTGCGGGCCTATCTTACCAGTAACTTTCTCAATATCGAGCGCGATGATGACAGACCGGCTGACGCACTCGTCCGTGAGTTGATACGTGCCATCAGGTTCGTACTTGGCAAGCAGCGCCCTGTACCCTGCGTACATTTCCTCCCCGCCTGTTAGCACCCTTGCCCGTCCATAAGCGATGGCGGACCGATACTGGTAATTGCACTCACCCTTCAAGTACTCCGCAAATGGCACAGCTGCGAGGCAGACCTGGGGGTTGACGTGAATGAACTCAATCTTCTTGCCTATCGGAGACGAGTGTATGTAGATGGTGCGGCCGACCCTGGCATAATTGACGGGCAGCACATAAGGTTCGTCTTCCTTTGAGAGCCCGAGGTACCCGATATAAGTCTGGTCAAGCAGTATCAGGACATCCTGTTCTTCGGCAACCACCTGTTTAGGTCTGCGTGGTGTGTAGTTATCCATTCTATATACCTCCTTATCTGTTAAACTCAACTTAGATAGCAGGAATACCTGCCTAAGTTGGCAAAAGTAGTTCAAAGGTTTCCGGGAAAAGGATTTTACCTCCTGGCAGTTCGACTGCTTGCGAAAGAGCCACCTTTCCCGGGTCAA
>DYEP01000062.1 GCA_020725675.1 Symbiobacterium sp.
CTAAACCAGGATGCCCGCCTTTCATCCCACCCTTAAAAGGGTGGGCTTTGCCGGCGGGGATCATAACTAGTAAGGAGCGCGCGGTCCTGCCTGCATGTTGTACGGGCCGCGCACCACCTACTTTATCTTTCTGATCGCTCCGCCAAGTCCTACTAACAGCCCAAACCCACCTGCAAGCAGGTACCAGAGGCGGAGGCTTAGTTGGGCAACGCTTTGGACATCCACAGCGTAGTGGGGGTTGGGCTCGGGAGGACCGAGCGTAGCCAAAGGTAGACCATCGGATTTGAGGCCGAGAGTATACTGCTTGTAACCATACCTGGGTGGAGGGCATTCGTCATTGCCGCAGTAGAGAAAGTATGATTGAGTGGCGTCGTATTCAAACAGAAGCGTTCTTTGCACCCTGCCGACGCCCAGTATGTCCATACTCGAAATCTGTGCGGAGCCGTGCACTACAATTTTTACATAACGGCCGGGCATTTCGGGGTGGATGACGTCCATGTGGGCGGACTTGAAGGTGCCGGTGTCATACTTATGGACCATGGCGCTCCCGCAAAAGAACCAGTTCTCAAGGTCGTCACCTTTGAATACTTCAACGATCCTGTGGAAGTTCTCGTCCCTGCTGGTAAGGCTGATCCGGTAGCTGGGAAGCCCTTCAAAGCCCAGATCGAGCACAAAGGTCTGCCGCTGCGTGTCAGGCTCATCCTCATATGAGTGGAGTATAAAGGGTATGTCCACATCCACAGGTGGGCGTCCGGTGAGATAGGAGACGGAGACTGAATCGACTGGTAACTCAAGACCTTCGTGTTCATATATGACCAGTCTGAGATAACGGTCACTTGTCTCGGGGTACGAGATCGTGCAGAGCCTGAGGCGGCCGCTGCCAGAGCGAAGATCAGCAATGACTGAGTGTTCATTGCGGACAGTCCAGTGCAGCCCATCATTACCACTTGAAACACTAACCTTGTGGATGAAGTCTCCATGCGATGTATGAATAGTTACCCGGTTGTGGTACACGTTAGACCCCAGATCAATAGTGAGCGACTGGTGTGACCGGGGTACGAAAAACTTGCCCACGATTTTTGCTTCTCTACGCTTCTCCTGCTCTGTTGAACCTTCAGTCACAAGCTCGTATGGCACTTCCTCTCCACTGGATGTTACGATTCGGATGTCAGCGAGGTCAGGCAGGCAAATCCCCCAGATATCGTTGGGCAGCCGGAGAGCGACCGTGGGTCCTGCAGGACTTGACACCAGGATGGGACGCCGGTAGAGCCATTCGTTCCATTGCTCAGGCGATGCATTGGCAGGGAGTGTAAGAAGACATAGTATAACGCATACAGTTACCACAAAGTGCATTTTCTCAACCCTCCCCTTTCCGGGCTCTTCATTAAGTCTATGCGATGCCGAGCAATAACTCCTCAAGTAAAGAATAAAATGAATTAAGGAAAAATTCACATTACATAAAAAATATGATAGGAATATGGGGTTATATGGCGAATAGCAAATCATATTCTTATATGAGTATAAGGCAGGTCGGGGTGGCACCGGTAAGAAAACGAAAGGAGGTACACCATGTTTTCCAGGGGATTATTAAGGATTCTCGCGGTGTTTGTCCTTCTGTGCTTCTTTGTGTTGTCTGCTGCGGGGTGCACAACTCAATCACAGCCGCCCAAACCCGAGGAACAAAAGGACGAACCGAAGGCGGATCCAAGGGCAAACTGGCCTAAGGGTGTCACTGTAGGTTCTGCATCAGTGGGCGGTGTGTACTTCGTGTGGGCCGGCGGATGGGCCAACATCATCACAGAGAAACTGGGAGTGCCCACATCGGTGGAGGTGACCGGTGGACCGGTCCACAACATGCAGCTGGTCCAGGCGAAAGAACTGGAATTCGGCTACGTGACAAACGCTCCCGCATGGGAAGGTTGGCATGGAGAAGGTTGGGCACAGGGGAAAAAGCATACCGATGTGCGGGCGATATTCCCGATGTATTCGAGCAAGGTGCACTGGTATGCTCTGGAGTCTTCGGGCATCAAGACTGCTGCGGACATAAATGGCAAGAGCGTGGGAGTCGGACCAGTAGGTGGTACGCCCGGGACCTACCTGCCGTTATTCATTGAGACGATGGGCTATAAACCGAGCATGGTGGTGCACGGGGGTATGTCCGACCTCACCAGCCAAATGAAAGATAATCTATTAGATGCGTGTGGGTGGATAGGGGGGGTACCTCTGCCCGCGGCGCTGGAGCTGGAAGCATCACATAAGGTAACAATCTTTGGGTTTACCGATGATGAAATCTCCAAGATCACCAGGAACTTCCCGTATTTCTCACCATCCACTGTCAAGGCGGGTGTGTATAAGTCCTTGACTAACGACATAAAATGCTTGGCCGTGTGGAATTTCGCGATTACCCATAAAGATATGGACGAAAACTTTGTTTATGAGGTGGTGAAGGCCACCTTTGAAAACGTGGAGACGCTGAAGCAGAGTCACCCCACGGCAGAAGAGGTTCTCATTGAAAACGTACCTTATAGCGTGATCCCGTATCACAAGGGTGCCGTAAGGTATTTCGAAGAAAAAGGCATTAAGATTCCTGCGAACCTGCTTCCTCCTGAAGGCCGGTAAACGGCGTCAAACACCCCGACCTGCCTGTTCCTTGCGTTACCGGACGAAAGGAGGATGCGAATGTTCAGTGGCAGATCAACGCTGAATTCGGAACAAATAGAACAACAAATGAGTAAGGCAGAAATGTCTGGCTATCGCAACATACCGGGCGTGATTGGGCTGGTAGTGACCGTCATATCTGTTGCCATGGGTGTATTCCACATTTATGTGCTTGGCTTTCGCCCTATCGATCCGTGGTTCTTGAGAGGTAGCCACCTCGTATTCGGCGGTCTGCTCACGTTCGCGCTGTACCCCGCTACCGCTCGCTCTCCGAAGAACCGGATTACCCTGATTGATTTGCTGTTCATGCTGCTCACAGTGGTCCCTTTCGTATACCTTGTGGTGAACTTCAGGACTATTATCTACCGTGTAGGGGTAACACCGACCACTACAGACTTTGTCATGGCGCTGTGTGCGATAGTCGCTGTGATCGAAATGGCCAGAAGAACTACTGGGATCGCGCTGCCCATCGTAGCGGTAATCTTTATCCTGTATGCCCGGTTCGGCAAGTTACTTCCGGGCATTCTGTATCACAGAGGGTACAGCTGGCCCCGCATATTTACCTACCTTTACAGTCTTGACGGGGTGTTCTCAACACCGATCTTTGTGTCCGCTACGTATGTGGTGCTGTTCATCTTGTTTGGCGCGTTCCTGCAGGCTTCAGGCGCGGGGCGTTTCTTCATTGACCTTGCGTTCGCAATTGCGGGGCGGGCAAGAGGGGGACCCGCGAAGGTTGCGATCATGGCATCGGCGCTTTTTGGCACGATCAGCGGTAGTTCAGCGGGCAACGTGGTTACTACCGGCAGTTTTACCATCCCTCTCATGAAGAGGACCGGGTACGACGCCAGGTTTGCTGGTGCGGTAGAGGCGGTCGCTTCCACCGGAGGCCAGATCATGCCCCCGATCATGGGCGCAGGGGCGTTCATCATGGCTGAGATCCTGGGCGTGCCGTACCTGTCCATTTGCCTGGCAGCGGCCATACCCGCCATTCTGTACTTCACAGCAGTCTACTTCATGGTGGACTTCGAGGCGCAGAAGACTGGTCTTAAGGGGCTTCCCCGATCGGAATTACCCGAGGTTGGACTTGTATTGAGGGAAGCCTACCTCTTCCTTCCCGTGGTCGTACTTATATACATGCTGGTAGTGGCCCGTGTTTCTATCATCAGGGCGGGCCTTTACGGGATCATCACGTGCTACCTCGTTAGCCTTGTAAACCCTGAGAACCGTATGGGCATCCGAAAGGTAGTAGGCGCAATGGTCGCCGGAGCCAGGGGTTGTCTTAACATCATCGGTACCTGTGCGGCAGCAGGCATCATCATCGGAGTTGTATGCCAGACCGGACTTGGCATGAAGTTCGCGGCCATCCTGCTCACATATGCCCGGGGCGTGCTTCCTATCGCACTCTTTTTGTCTATGATCGTCGCCATCATACTCGGAATGGGCATGCCCACAACTGCGGCATACGCTATTGCGGCTTCAGTCATCGCGCCCGCGCTTACCAGGCCTCCTCTTTCTTTGCTGCCAATCCAGGCGCACATGTTCGTCTTCTACTTCGCTTGCATATCTGCGATCACGCCTCCTGTCGCCCTCGCCTCGTATGCGGGTGCCGCTATCGCCAAGGCGCGTCCCACCGAAGTGGGCACCATGGCCTTCAAACTGGGTATCGCGGCATTCATCGTCCCGTATATGTTTGTTTACGGGAAGTCCCTCCTGTTCGTGGGGGATCTTCACAGAATCCTCCTGGCTGTAGCTTCAGGACTTGTGGGGATATATGCGCTGGCATCGGCGATGGAAGGGTGGCTCGGAGGGAGGATAGGCATCTTGCCGAGGCTCCTTATGTTCGCAGCTGCGATATCATTGATACGTCCGGGTTCGAGTACGGACTTGATAGGTCTTGGCCTTATGGTGCTTGCCTATTTTATAAGCCACTTTGCCGTTTTCAAAGAACGGATAAAGACGTGGGTGAGCCGTCAAGGGTAATCTTGTACCCGGAGAGGGAGGGCCGGACATGGGCTCTCCCTCAACACGTTGAAGGTATGCCGGCTCCCTCTCGCGAAGTAAAGAAGCAACGAATTCACAGGAGGGAATACGTTGGACGCCGGTGCTCGGTTCAAGAAGCTGTCGGAAGAGGTCTTTGACTGGTTCATTCAGTTCAACCCCATGCTCGCTACCTTTTTGGGTATTCACAATTACGACGGGGAACTTGGGGACATCTCTCCTGAGGCGATTGAGGTGAATATCTCCCGTGCCCACAGGTACCTTGATGCGCTCGAGCAAGTCGACATGGCTGAGCTAGATAAGACCGATCAGATCGACTACCTTCTTTTGCGTAGCAACCTTGAATCGGAGCTGCTGGAGCTTGAGGGTGCCCGGGTACACGAGATCAGACCTTCCAATTACCCCGACGTATGTGTACAGTCGATATATCTCTTGCTTGTGAGGGAATTTGCTCCGCTGCCAGAACGGATGGCAAGTGTGCTCTCACGGCTCCGTCAGGTTCCAGCGTATCTTGAACAGGCAAGGAGGAACGTAAAGACTCCGTCAGAGGTAGGTACCAGGATCGCCCTGGAATCTACCGCGGGAGGCATCGCGTTCTTCAACAGCATGATACCGCTTTATGCAAGCCGGGTACCTGATTTGGAGGCGGAACTTCTGAATGCCAATGCGAATGCTGTATCGGCACTGGAACAGTTCGCAGGCTTCCTGAAAGGTATCCTGCCGGAAGCGCGAGGGGATTTTGCACTGGGTACGATGCTCTTTAACGAGAAGATGAAAAAGACACACTTTCTTGCATATGATGCCGATGCCCTACTTGCAAAGGGACAGGAGCTCCTTCGGGAGACTGAAGAGCAGCTGAAGGAGGTCGCCGCTCAGTTCTCCCCGGGGAGAGACTGGCGTGAGGTGCTGGAAAAGTTGAAAGAGCATTACCCCGAAGACCCCGCCGGGTTGCTTGATTACTACAGAACGGAAATTGGCAGGGTGAAGCAGTATGTGCTGGATAACGACATCGTAGATATACCCGAAGGTGAGGAGCTTCGGGTGATAGAAACGCCTGAGTTCTTGAGGCACTTAATTCCCTACGCTGCGTATATGAAACCTGCTCCGTTTGAAAGAGAACAGGCGGGACAATTTTTGGTGACGCCAATTGACACTAGCGCGACCAGGGAAGTGCAGATCCAGCAGCTCAAGGGTCATAACAAGTACGGCATCCCCGTAACAACGCTTCATGAAGCGTATCCGGGTCATCATCTACAGCTGGTGTGGGCGAATAGGGCGCCGACGCGGATCCGGAAGGCACAGGTAAGCACTCTGTTTGCTGAAGGATGGGCGTTCTATTGCGAGGAACTAATGGAGCAACTCGGGTATATAAACCAGCCAGAGACAAGACTTTCGCGGCTTGCCGGCCAGCTGTGGAGAGCCGCGAGAGTGATAATCGACGCGAGCCTGCATACGGGCAGGATGAGTGTGGACGAAGCAGTCAAATTCCTCGTCAACCGGGCGTGTATTGAGCAGGCCAATGCGGTGGCCGAAGTTAAACGATACACAGAGTCCCCGACACAGCCCATGTGCTACTTGATAGGCAAACTCGAGATCCTGGATATAGCCGCGGAGTACAAAAGGAGGGCAGGAGACCGCTTTAATCTGAAGCAGTTTCACAATCAGCTCCTGTCTCACGGTACGCTGCCTCCAGCGCTGATCAGGAAAGCGCTCTTTGAAGAAGTCTAAGACGGGGTCAAATGGAGTGGTGCTTCATGCCTGTATGACAGCACCCGCCTCTCATCCCCATCGCGAGGGTGGGGATGAGAAGCGGGAAAGTCAAGCCAATCTATGCAACGGACGAGTGAGGCAGGTGGGCCCGCCCGACGGGATTAAGGAAATCTGTTCCCCTTCATACTCGTAGACTTTGCAGCCGTGTTCCTCGAGCATACTCTTTGTTACTGGGTTGCCGGAGTGGATGACTACTACTCTTGGGGCGATGGCAAGCACGTTTGATCCGAGAGTGTCGAATTCCTCCTCCGGAACTGATATCATTCTGATGTTTCGTGCTTCAAGCAGTTCAACGAGGGAAAGAGGCATCAGAGGCGGGTAAACGACCGCCAGATCCTTGTCTACCGGTGAGATCACGGACATAAGGTGCAGCACGTGCCCGCGTCCCTTGTAGTGAGGCATAGAAATCTGGATCACCTTTTCGGTTACGAAGCCCTCCAGCACAGCGGAGATCTGTCTGAATGCCTCGTGATTTGTGCGGTAGGAATGCCCCACAAGGAAGGTATCAGAGTCAAGCCAAAGCGTGTCTCCGCCGTCCACAGTCGCACTACCGTGAACAGAAAACAGAATGGGAATCTCCATCGACGCCAGCTTCTTTGCAACGTATACCTCTTCGCCCTGCCGCAGCGGGTTCCCTGACCGGCACATAATGGCACCAGCTGGAGTCATGATGGATGAATCGTGTACGAACAGCGGTTCCCGCTTTCCTGGATGTACTTCCTCCAGGTACTCTACTGCTACGCCCTCGCGCTGGAGAATGCTCACGAACCTATCGTGCTCATCTTGTGCCCGGGCAAGATCTGGTTTTCCAGGATAGCCCCACTTTTTGTATTCCTCCGGGTTCTCGAATTCAGAACCGGGCCTTCTTACCAGTACCCGTCTTAGCGGGGAGTATTCATTACTTACACCATATGTAGGCATATTCTCACCTCCAGTAGAGTGCTATTCGCCCGTATCACCGAGCTTTCCTGCTGGAGCTTGTAAAAGGCGACAGGAGAAATGCGCCAGCGCGCCGAATAGAGGGAAGCATCAGAAGGGCTGGTTACGATGGAGGCGTCCTGATTGGAACCCGATTCGGTAGTAATAGCGGCAGCACTGGTAGGTCGTATCGTACTTATGGGAGCTGAAAGAGTAGTTGTTAAGAAACTGGGACGGGCATCGAGCGGTCCTGAAGCGACGTTGCTGTTTTTCGGCTTGGCAACTATCTTCCTGGTCCCGCTCGCATTGTTTTATCCCCTCGGGGATTTCTCGTACCTACCCATTATTCTGGTTGCGGGCACTGTCTATAGCGTGGCGTTCGTGTTATATGTAAGAGCGCTGGGGGAAGGAGATGTATCGCTGGTAACACCGCTTGCGGGACTGAGTGGAGTGTTCCTCCTGCTCATTTCCGTTCCAGTGCTCGGGGAGCGCGTCACGTTCGCGAAGATATCCGGCGTTGTTCTTGTACTACTGGGATCTTCGCTGCTTGAGGCGGGAAAGGGCAAAGGCATTGTTCAAGCGCTTGCAGCGACCGCAAAAAACAGCGCCGCAAGGATGATGGTCGGAGCGACTTTGCTTATGGCTGTGGGCAGAACAATTGACAAGTGGGCTTCAGCTGATCTGCCCCCGGTTGTGTATGCGATGTTTCTCTACGCTGCTATTTCCCTGGTTATTGCGTGTTACATCGCTCTTCGCGGAAGGTTCGTCGGGTTGTGGCAGCTGTTCCGAGAACGTCCCGGAGTGGCAATCGCCAGCGGGCTTATCAACGCGTACTCATACGTACTTTTACTTGTCGCAATGAAGGGAATAGAAGTTTCTGTAGCAGAGCCTGCCACTTCGCTTTCACTTCCTTTGGCGGTGCTCCTTGGCAGACATTTTTTCCGTGAAGATGTGGGAAACAGGCTCTGGGCATCGTTAGTCATTGTGGCAGGCGTGTGGTTCTTGTTCTTTTGATTGTTGCACGGACGTATCCTTTTGCCAGGTTCAAGAGCATACCAAAGGCAGGAGTCACAAAGCAAAATGCTGATAAAAAAACAGCGGATCTCTCCGCTGTTTCCTACTTGGATGGTGTCGGGAGCGAGACTTGAACTCGCACGGCTGTTGCCATACGCCCCTCAAACGTACGCGTCTGCCTATTCCGCCATCCCGACACGTTCATCTAACATTATAGCACAGGTTAAGGCATTGTCAATTCATACGAGCCAAAGAGCAAAAAGTAAGTTAAGAATGTGATTTTGCAGTACCAATGTACTTTTGATTGGTTCCGGGTCTTGTGTATACCTGCAATCAATTATGCCGAGCCACACTCAATGCCAAAAGGATGCTTTACTGGTATACGACAACAGGCTTGCGGGATGCGAAAACGAACTCTTACACACGAAAGGTGGATGACGTGCAGAGACTTAGTTTGTTAAGGTTTAAAAGACTCAGGCCATTTGTGAAACTTAAGTGAGTTAAGCTGCCAGCCCTTCCATTTTGATGAGAAAAGAGGCATCAATAAGCACACATTTGTAGGCCATGACAGGGTATTGATGAACATATCCGCTCGGAGTGGTATCATGGCTAGTAGTCAGCGCCTGAAGGGAAGGACCCTGTCAAGAAAGGTGCGAATTGTGTTCCGCTTTGTTTTGGCCCGATCCTGCAACAAGTTGTCTTTCCCGGGTGCCCCGTACGCGACGAACTCACCTACTTCAACGAATTTCAACGCAGCGGGCGGGATTTCAGGAGGAACGAACCCCAACCGGGAGAGGTCGGCCAGAGAAACCTGCTGTTTAACAAATATGACCACCGATGCCTGCTCACCGCAGCACTCGTCAGCACGGTGCGACCCAATACCTACCCCGGCTACATTATCGTGTTCCAGTATTCGCCAACGGTTCCGTTGGAGGACACGGTACAGTCGATCCACGGTCTAGATCCCTCTCAGAAAGAAGCTGGTACCATATCTTATGCACACACATGCAACAATGACTAACCGTAATACCAATCCAATGGCCTGGGCTCCCGGTTTACTCGCCTAAAACCCGAGTGTAAGTCAGCCGCAAGTTACCAGGGTTCAGGGAACTTTAGAATAGATTGATGCACCTTCCAATGCAGTTTCGGCCAACTGTACATGACAAATTAAGAATAGTATGGTCAACACAGTATAAACAGGGCAGATGCTAAAGTTATGTACAGTGGCGGAAATTGCCTGAGAGTGCATTGATATAGGCAGCCGCCATTGGTTCCTTCGCAGTCAGGAGCAATCCAGAGGAAAAAGACCAACTGGCAGCTGCCTATCGACTTTACATGCTCAGCAGAAATGCCATTTTCCTCAAGAGTCCGGCTCAACGAAGATAGCGCTGGCGATCTGATTGTCCAGTGCGACCCGGGTAAACCCGACCTCCAGCACGTATGCTGGTATCCGTTGAATGAGCCGAACCCTGACTCCGGGAAGGATGCCAAGTGCCAGCAGCCGACGGGTTCGCCCTGGGTCGCTCGTGGCAAGGTACGAGATCCTGCCAGAGGCACCGGTCTTCATCCTGACCAGTGCGATGCCCTGAGCGTGTTCTGGGTGTCTATCAACAAACGAGATTGCCATCTTCTACGCCCTCCGTTTCTTCCACCATTTGAGCAACGCCGGTTCCTTCGGCATTTCAAACCCGCACTTTGGACACTTGATTTTCCCGCAGGACCGGCTGAGGGGACAGCCGTTGCAGCCGTGTCGTGCTTGATCCTCTGAGAATTCATGTCCGCAGAACGAGCACGTCATGACAGTATCACCACCCGAAGGCTTTGAGCAGAGCATTCAACACATAGCCGGCGACGAAGGCAAACGGGAAGATGAACCCGAATATGGCCACAGCGGTCTTTGCGCCTCGTTCTTTCACCATGAGCACAAACTGGGCGATGCAAGGAACGAAGAGGGTGAGCGTCGCTGACGCCACGACCAGCTGCCGTGGTGACAGGAGTCCGGCCTTATCCAGGTCATACAGCCCGGCAGCGCCGTAATCCCTTCTGAAGAAGCCGAACAGGAAGGCTTCGCCGGCGCTCTCAGGGAGACCCAGAGCGTTCATAAGCGGGCCCATCATCTTGATAATAGCGTCAAATACCCCGGTTAGCCGGCCAACCCAGATCAGAATGCTGGCGAAGATGAAAAGAGGCAGCACCTCAAGGAGGTACCACTGCATCCTGGTGTAGGTCTTCGTGAGCACATTGGCCAATCTGGGAAGGCGTAGAGGCGGCAGTTCCATGTAGAAACTTGGTCTCTCCCCGGGCAGGACCTTCGCGGTAAGGTATCCAATGAAAAGGAACACCGCCACCATGAATAGGACCCAGACGAGCAGCGCTCGCGGCTGGCCGGCCATAAGCGCCAAGATTACTCCAAGCTGGGCGGAGCACGGAATCGCCAACGCCAGCAGGAAAGTGGAGATGATCCTCTCTCGCCTGGTTTCCAGCGTCCTGCTTACCAGGGTCGCCATGGTATCACAGCCAAAGCCCAGGGTCATAGGAATGACGGCTCGCCCGTTCAAACCGATGGCCTTGAACACCCGGTCGACCAGCAGTGCCAGCCGGGGGAGGTAGCCTGTGTCCTCGATGACGGAGAACACCAGAAAAAAGGAGCCGACGATGGGCAGGATGATGGCGATGGCGTAACGTAACCCCAGCGTGACGATACCGTACTCCATGGCGAGCAGTTCCTGAAGCGGGGCCCAGGGGATATATGCGGCGACCCACGCGTTCACGAAGGGGTTGATATATGCTTCGAACACATGCTCCTCGAGGAAGTCCACCACTGTGCCGGCGCCAAACTCGCCGACAAATTTATAAAGACCGAAGTAAAGTACTGCAAGCAGAATGGGTAAGCCGGTAAAAAGGTTGGTCGTAATGCCATCAAGCCTTGTGGAAATGGTGAAGCTGCGTGTTTGGGCTTGTCTCATGACGCCAGAGAGCAGCCGCTCAGCTTGGCGTTGCCTGTCCAGGCTAATTGCATAGCTCGGGGCGGTATCGAAGTTTGCCCGCGCCGCAGCGAGCAGTTCGCTGATTTGCTCAAAACGTTTACCTTCACGCTGCTTTACCATTTCTTCGATCTCCGCGTCACCCTGCAGCAACAAAAGTGCCATTGAGCGACGGGACAGGCGGTAGTCCGCGTGCAAGAGGCTTGAAATAGCAGATACTGCCTGCTCAATGCTATCGCGGTATGTCGTTAACGACATAGATGTACCCATCTAGCCTGCCCTCCTTTGGCAGCAAGCAAGCTTTCCCGTGGTATATCCAGATATCTTGTTCTTAAGCGTGTCTATCCCCTTGCCAAGCGCTGCGGCGGTTGCGACCACAGGGATGCCCAGAACCTGCTCAAGCTTTTCGGTGTCAAACTGAAGACCGAGCGCTTCGGCCTCGTCCACGATATTCAGCACAAGCATCACCGGAAGGCCGGCCTCGAGCAGCTCGATAGTGAATATGAACATGCGCTCCAGGTTCTTCGCATCCACAACGTGCAGTATGAGTTCAGTTTGCTCCTCCATAAGCAGGGCACGGGTGATTCTCTGCTCTTCCGTGAGCGGTAGCAGCGAATATGTGCCCGGGGTATCGATGATCGCCCATTCCTGCCCGTTTATTCGGCCTTTCCCTTTGAATATTTCGACCGTGGTCCCCGGATAGTTTGAGACCGTAACGTACGCGCCGGTCAAGCGATTGAACAATGCGCTCTTTCCCACGTTGGGGCTGCCTACCAATACGATTCTGGGGAGACCCTGGGTATCCATGCCTGTGGCGCTATGACACTCTCCTCCTATGACGTTTCCGAGGATCCTTTTCCAGAGTGGTTTTTTTGAGATTTGTGACTTGCAGCAATCCATGCAAAAATCCCCTCCCAAAAGTACCATTGCAAGAAACAAGAATGATAATTATTCTCATTACATCTGATTTGATTATATCACTCTGCTTCCACTTGTCAACAGGTCAGACGAAAACTGGTGTGTACTACGGGAGACTCTCAGTCTTGGCCCCTGAGATGGGCCAACGCCCTGGATACAGCATCCATTTCTTCGTGGGACAATAGTTGTTCACCGTAATACTCGCAGGCAAACGCATCTAGAATATGGTCGAGCCACTGTTCATTTCCAGGGAAGCCTGTCTTGAGCTCTGGCTGAAAACGGTGCGGGGTTACTGATGCGGGGCGGTGTATCCCCTTGCCGGCGGCGACGCCAAGGAGCAAATGGTACGCCTGTGTGGCGGTTTTTGGCATCCTGTGGCCATACACGCGGGAAAGCCTCGCTACGGCGGACCTGAGCGATCGGCCAAGGCCAGTGAGCTGTGTCTTCGTCCAGGCGCCCAGGGCACGCAGCGATGCGTAGGACTCACGGGTCTCGTCGAGACTGTTGCGCTGTTCCTTCCACCAGATGCGCAACAGGTAGTTCGCAGCCACGACGATGGCCAGCAATGTGACTGCAACAACGCCCGCCCACTTGGCCACTTCAGCGGCTCCGGGCGGGATCTGCCGGGGCTCGTGATTCTGGAAGAACTCGCTGGCGTCTGGGATCTCCCCAGGGAGATCAGTACCTTCCTGGCGGCCGAGTAACAGCTTAACCAGCCAGATTCCCCACTGGACGGCAAACCCAAGGGCATATGCTACCAGCATCAGGCAGAACTCAAATGCACGAAACAATAACCTTGCAGGATGCTGGAGAAG
>DYEP01000063.1 GCA_020725675.1 Symbiobacterium sp.
AGAATATCCACAGGCACTGACACAATAGGTGCGATTATCCTGCGCAACTGCCTCATCAAGTCCAATCGCCTGGTGCCACTTGGGCCAGTTATCACGCAAAGATCAATGTCGCTATCCTCTTGAGCCCTTCCGCGTGCGTGGGAGCCAAAAAGGATGATTTGCTTTGCTGGGAACTGCTGCCGAATATGGTCAACCAAAACGCTTATCTGATCGCTGATCGCATGTGTCACAGCCTTCACCGCCTTCACTGACCATGGGGTCAGACTATCCTTATTATACCATAGGGAACAGGGTCTAACTAACCGAACGCGCGAATGACGTGCATGTAACGATTATGGTCACAAGGGTTTCGATCGTGAACGCAGCCTGCCAGGTGCTACAAAGGTCACACCCTTCCTCCTGGCCGTTTTTGAGTTGTCGGCCTTTTCGAACGGGCTCTTCTTGCATGGTCTGCGGAGAAGGTTCCCGGAGCTGCCCGATGAAGAGATCAAACGATTATACCTGGAGCGCATCGCGAAATGCTACAAAAGGACGAAGCAGAGGTGATATGAAAGGTTACTTGACATATGGTGTGCTACAATGATAAGCTTTGATAGGGTGATAGAAATGGAAAAAGCAGCGTTCTCTCCGGAAGAGGCGGCCATCTACCTTGGTGTGCACCCGCAGACCGTATACAAGCTTCTCAGGACCGGCGAGCTTCCGGGAAAGAAGGTCGGGCAATTGTGGCGGATTCCCAAGGAAGCCCTCATGAGATACCTGGAACGAGGCAGCCAAGATGAACTGGGAAGGCAACAAACCGGGAGGCAAGAGGTAAGGGCAAATCGGGATATCGGCCAGCCGGTTACTCCAGAACTGTGGCAACTTGCCGGCTTGTTCAGCGGAGGGCCTGAGGACCTCGCCGAGCGCCACGATAAGTACATTGCGGAGGCGCTCGAAAGGGAGGGCCGGCATTGACTGTTCTTTGGGACACCAGTGGAGTTGTGGCTTTCGTGCGAGCTGACGACCCACACCATGGGGAAGCTGTAGCTTGTCTCAGGCGGCTCGAGCGCAACCGGTGGCGCTTGGTCTTAACGAACTTCATCGTGAGTGAGGTGTATGCTTTGCTTCTCTCCCGTGCTTCGCCCGATGTCGCAAGGCGCTGGCTAAGAGAGAATCCCATGGCGCCCGAGCGGGTCACCGAAGCTGACGAAGCCAGGGCCAGAACCATCCTCCTCACATATGAGGACAAAGATTTCTCATATGTGGACGCTACGAGTTTTGCCGTCATGGAGCGACTTGGGATCGACACGGCCTTCACCTTTGATACTCACTTCCGGCAATACGGTTGGAAA
>DYEP01000064.1 GCA_020725675.1 Symbiobacterium sp.
ATGTTGAAGTGTGAGAGGTCGATAGGGTAGTCCTTTTGTGAAGCCGTAGTAATCCTCCCAAATGGTCCTGGATAGATAACCTCCTTTCCCCGAAGAGCCGAACGCCCTATCTCGCAGAGCCCGGTGCAACCCTCCACACACGTTACACACATCCCCGTAAAGGGACACACGCTCCCGGGAGTCCGGTTCCTCGTCCCAGTCGCAGCCGTCGCATTGATTCCCTTACTAAAGCTCATATTCCTCTTCCCTCCTGTCTTTAGATCATCATGATTCTCTTGGACCACAACCGGTAAGGCCCAAGAAGATACGAAAAACCTCATCTGCCCCGAAGTGAGATAGCGCTCCACGAAGGTTTCAGGGCTATTCCTTCGTGACAGTCTTGCATCTCTTCGATGCAATCCCAGCCTCGCGCCTGTTGCTGGCGCTAGGCTTCGGCGACGTTCCCTTTCCGGCTCCTTCATAGATGCACTTCTCTGGAGCCGTACTCTTGAACCGTCGCGCCTCTACCTCACCCCTGAGGAGATGAGGCATTCCCTACTGATATGAACCCTTAGAACCCTGCTTAGGCCGCGCCTCGCGGCAGTGCCGGGTCAACTCCTGATGTCGGCTGGGACACTCTGGAGCACTGTAGAACCTGCGTAGCTAGCTCAAACAGACAGTCTTGCGTTAGGATGGGCGATTGGGTGGCTTCTCAACCTCCACAGCTTGGACCCTCGCAGCGAGTGATGGTTTACATTAAAGCTCTGCGCCGGAAGACCCGGAGTGAAACCAGCCGCGGACTTACTCGCCCCAGCCTATCGTGAATTCCCCGTTGGGACGGACGCATATGTATTCACGACAGCAAGACCGCACTACACCCCACACAGCCTGCACTGGAAATCCATGGCGCATCCGCAGCGGCCAAGCCGAGCCGTACACGCTGCTAGTGGCTACTTCTTACTCCCCGCTCAGAACCGATGTTGCGTCGTTCTTGCTGTGTTTTTTGTATTTTATTACCGCCTGCGGCCAATGTCAATACCCCGACTTGCCTCATCAAAAATGTATGTGAAATTGATTCGTTGCCTCACATCAAAAATGTATGTGAGGGGAGTGAGTGCTCGATGTCTAGAACTGTAGTCCACCGATCGGGAAGGGGTGGACAAGACATGCCGCTCACTCTGC
>DYEP01000065.1 GCA_020725675.1 Symbiobacterium sp.
CTTTGGATTTGGACATCTTGCCGCCCTCAAATATCAGCCAGCCATGGCCAAATACCTTCTTGGGAAGTTCAACTCCCGCGGCCATCAGTATGATCGGCCAAATAATAGTATGGAACCTCACGATCTCCTTGCCTACCAGGTGCACGTCGGCGGGCCAATAGCGCTGAAACTTTTCTGGATCTGTCAAGTACCCTGCGGCAGTAATATAGTTCGTTAGCGCATCAAACCACACGTAAATTACGTGACCTTCATCACCGGGTACGGGGATTCCCCACTTAAACGTTGTGCGCGACACACAGAGGTCCTCAAGACCTTGCTTGATAAAATTGATCATCTCGTTCCGCCTAGTAACTGGTTGGATGAAATCTGGATTTTCCTCAATATGGCGCAGGAGCCGGTCCTGATACTTGGAGAGCCTAAAAAAGTAGGATTCCTCCCTCACCCATTCTAACGGCCTACCGCAATCAGGGTTCGGGCACTTACCATCGACCATTTGCCTTTCCAACCAGAAGGTCTCACAGGGTACGCAATACCACCCTTCGTACTCTGCCTTGTAAATGTCCCCTTGATCACGAATCCTATCAAATATTGCCTGTACAACTTTCTTATGTCTGTCCTCAGTCGTACGGATAAAATCGTCGTACGAAATGTGAAGAGCGGCCCACAACCTCTTGATCCCCTCTACAATCTCGTCAACGAACTCTATGGGTTCTTTTCCGAGGGCGCGCGCCTTCCTTTCTATCTTCTGCCCATGCTCGTCGGTTCCGGTCACAAAGAAAGTGTCATACCCTCTTAAACGCTTGTATCGCGCTATGGCGTCTGCAGCAACCGTGGTGTAAGCGTGACCTATATGTAGATCGCTGCTTGGATAGTAGATGGGTGTGGTAATATAAAAGGTCGGTTTGGGCATTGAGTTCCCCCCTCAAAAAGAATAAGCGCGCCCCTTTAGGGACGAGCTTTCGTGGTACCACCCTAATTCACCCCACCTTGCGGTGAAGGTCTCACGGAGTACGGGGCGCAGCCCTTATACTCCCCCGCTGTAACGTGCGTTCACGTCAGCACCTACTTGTATTTCGGTGCTGCTCTCACGGGCCATGTTCATCCCCCATGCGTCGCCGGTTTTCACCTGCTCCGGCTCTCTGGAGGTACGCACAAAGGGACTACTCCGCCCGTTCATCGATTTAGCATAAGTATACGCCTAGGAAGGCTGGCTGTCAACAAAACCCCGTTACTGCCTACTGCTATCATGCCTTTTTGTATGTAATCACCCGGTTTTTTCCGCTTGACTTTGCAAGGTAAAGCGCCTCGTCCGCTCTTTCAAGCAGTTCAAAAGAGTCCTTAGCCACCGTGGGAAAAGTCGCTATTCCTGCGCTCACAGTCAACCTCTGGCCCATCTCTAACATGGTCCGTTCCTCTATTCGGCGCATTATTCGCTCAACAATCATCTCGGCTTCCTCTGCCTGTGTGCCAGGAAAGATCAAGGCGAACTCTTCTCCCCCGTATCGGCATACCACATCCTTATCGCGTGTATTGTTCCTCATGATCCGGCCTATAGATTCCAACATCGTGTCTCCTACCAAATGACCGAATTTATCATTGTACTTCTTGAAGTCATCTATATCCAGCATAGCCAGGGAGACGTGACGGCCTGAGAGCCTGGCCTCGCAAACCTCTTTCTCTATCACCTGTTGCATATACCTCCGGTTTCCAAGGCCCGTTAGGCTGTCAGTAAGCGAAAGCAGGGTAACCTCTTCGTGTGTTACGCTGTTTGCGATTGCTATGGCACCGTGCATGGTGATGGCGAAAAGCACATCTATCTCTTCATCCTTTACCTGTCTCGGTGTATTCCACCCGAGTACAAGGCATCCGATAACAGCATCCGCCAACTTGATGGGCACCGCACACACCGAACGTACGGGGGTGTGCTCTGCCTCTTCCTTCCAGTCCACAGTAACAGACACCTCTCCCGTCCTATAGACCTGTTGCACAAACTTCATTAGAACGTGCGCATCGCAGGTCTCTGAGAGGCATACCATTTTCTCACACGCGCCATCAGCAGATCCGGTCAAGTTGACATGTACGGCGGAGATATCGGCATCCATGAATAGCGTCGCTTTCTCGATGAGCACCCGCAGTACCTTATCCGTGTCGAGTGTGGAAACAATGGCACGAGTGACATCTGCCAGGCCACCCAGCAGATGAACCTGCTTCTTTAAGTGTTTGTATGCCTGGGCATTTCTGAGAGCAACCGCTAGCGTCCCTCCGACAGTGGTCAGGATCCTGACATCCTCTTCACCAAAGGCATTGACCTTTTCGCTTTCTACATCAAGCACACCTATAACCTTACCTTCGAACACTAGGGGAACTGCAACCTCTGATCTTGCGCTCCTTACTCCGGGAATGTACCTCGGGTCTTTTGATACGTCGGGAACGATCACTGGCTCCCCCAGCATGGCAGCCCAGCCCGTCACCCCCATTTCCCCGATCTTGATGCGAAAACCAGGGTCAACCCTTTCATACCCCGAATGAGCCTTTAAAACCAGTTCGTTAGTGGCTTCATCGACAAGAAGAATTGCACAATTGAAGTACCTGAGCGTTGTCTTGATGATGCGTATGATCTCAGGCAGAATTGCATCTATGTCTAGTATAGATGAAAGAGTAACGGAAACGCTGTTTAATACCTCAAGTTCAGCCACTTTCCTTGAAGATGAGTGCCTTTCCTCGCAAAGTTCTGATAGCATGCACGCCGCAAATTCCATCATCGACGTAATACGTGTTAACTCCTCTTTTGATGCTTTCGGAATTTGACTGTAGGACTGCTCAAGCAATACTTCTGGTATGTCTGTCGCTGACGCCACTTCACCTAACCCTGGTTTGTCTCCGGGTACGGCAAGACCTCCTGCTACGATGTATCCTTTTATGGAACCTTTCACCAAGACAGGAGCAGCAAAGTGCAAAAGTCCAGCGTGACACCGGGAACTCCGTATCCTAAACCTGTCTTCAGTCCTGGAACACAACATGGCCACAGATTTTGCGCACAAGCGCTGCCCCGCTGGGCTATTCGTTAAAAGTTGACAGAACGGGTGAGGAGAAGATGCCTCAGATAAGAGCTGCCCGCTGTCATCACGCATCGACACGCAGACGCCGGTCGCAGCGGCAAGTCGATCCTGACACTCCTTGATCCTGTGTGGTTCGAGCAGTTCCGTCATTTTCAAGAGGAGAACCCTCCCCCGTAAGCCAGTGAGTTTTAGTTCTATTCGCCGCGCAATTGGCATGTTCCTCCAGAGTCTCGTAGCATTAAGTCGCATCTCCCTTCAAAAAAAGTAAATAAGGTATTGACTATTTCTGGCATATCTGGTACTGTTTAGACATGGGGGAGTGTCGAATCTTGTAGACGGGGAGTGAAGGGCCAAATGATGAAGAGCACAGGTATTGTGCGAAAGGTGGACGAGCTCGGACGCGTTGTGCTGCCTATTGAGCTCAGGAGGACACTGGACATTGCGGAGAAGGATTCGCTGGAGATCTATGTGGACGGTGACAGAATAGTACTTAGAAAGTATGAGCCGGCATGTGTGTTCTGCGGAAACGCCAGCAACGTAGAACACTTTAAGGGAAAGAACGTCTGTAAGAGCTGCATACAGAGCATGTCGGCAAAGGCGGTATAAAAGTATTCACGCGCATCCCCCTGGGCCGTGGCAATGCGGCCCCTTTCTATTTTATTGCCAGTGAATCATTGTACAGGACGCGCGAAGAAACACCGAACGCCTTTGACAAAACCCTGCAGGCAGTCTTCCTGTCGACTCCTTCCGCCACAAATGACGCGACCAATCTTGCAAGATGCCCTGTCGGAGTTTCCGCCCGTGGTCCGGAGCCTTCTACAACCAGCGTGATCTCGCCTTTTATATCAGGAGAAATTGAATTGAACAACTCCTTCAGTGTCCCTCGTACCACCTCTTCGTGTACCTTGGTGAGTTCCCTGGCCATTGCGGCCTTTCTGTTTCCAAAGACATCCACAAGGCTCTCTAAAGTTGCTTTCAGCCTGTGGGGAGCCTCATAGAACACCATCGTGTATGGAATATCCTTGAGCTCACCCAGTCGCCGCTCACGCTCCGATCTGTTCTTCGGTAAAAATCCTTCAAAAAGGAACCGTCGCGTGTCAAGGCCTGAGAGTACAAGAGCCACGACAAAAGCTGTCGGACCCGGGATGGCAGTCACAGAAAGGCCGTGCTGCAGCACCGCCTGTACTAGCTGAACGCCTGGGTCAGAGATGCCGGGGGTACCTGCGTCCGACAGAAGCGCCACGTCCTTACCACTTGAAAGCATTTGTATAAGTGACGTAACCCTTGCTCGGGCATTATGTTCATTGAAACTGACGGACAGTTTTCTTATGCCATACCTTGACAGCAATTTGGCGGTCACCCTGGTGTCTTCTGCCGCAATCAAATCTACATTTTTCAAGGTATCAAGGAGTCGAAACGATACGTCATCCAGGTTTCCGATGGGAGTGGCGCAGAGGTAGAGCCTGCCCGATTCACACAAGAAGTGTCCCCCCTTTGTAGAGTTGTTCCATCTCAGCCGATGCTTTACCATCGCTATCCCGCAGGAACAAAGGAGGCCGTACAACTACGCCCGGCCGAGCCAGTTTAACAGCTTCTACCAGGATCAGGCACGCGTCTGTCCCCGGCTTGGAGTGGACGCACCTGATCCTCTTGGGTTCAAGACGAGCTTGCGAAAGTGTAGACAATAACTGAGCGGTGCGGTCTGCCCGGTATACCAGTGCAGCCCGTCCCCTGTTCTTAAGTAGCTTAGCAGAAGCTGTGGCCACGTCAGACAGACTGCAACTGATCTCGTGTCGCGAAACCGCGAGCGTACTTGAGGGATTTAAGAGACCCGTATCCTTAGGCAGGTACGGCGGGTTTGACAGCACCAAGTCGAATGTACCATGACCCAGTCTATCTGCAGCTGAGCGCAGGTCGAGCTGATGAATAGTGATTTTGGAGGACAGCCCGTTCATAGCCACGCTCCTTCTTGCCATGTCGCACAGCTGCGCCTGTATTTCCACGGCGTGTACATGCCGGACAGGGTAAAGTGCACATACAAGGAGCGCGACTATGCCGTTACCAGTTCCAAGATCACATACACACTCGCCTGGCTTCGCGCGGGCGAAGTGAGCGAGAAGCACTGCATCCACACCAAAGCACAGGGTTTTCGGGTTCTGAATAATGCGTAATGATGCCCTCTGAAGGTCGTCAATCCTTTCACCTGGCTTTATGTAAACGCTCTCGTCAAGCATCGTTAGTCCTCTCGTCCACTTCCTCTATGGGGAACTCCGCAGTGACTTTATCCTCAAGTTCCACCGTGACGGTTCGCTTTACAACGCTCACTGAAACCACTCTCCCCGCCCCTTCCGGGGTGAGGACCGTAGCCCCTATGTTGGGCATCTCCGCTTTTGTATCCTCATAATGCTCTGTTTCGTACCTGAGACAGCACATCAACCTGCCACACACCCCGGATATCTTAGATGGATTGAGGGAAAGGTTTTGCTCCTTTGCCATCTTGATGGAAACGGGCTCAAATTCCCCAAGAAAGCTGCAACAGCAAAACAGCCTGCCACAGGGGCCCACCCCGCCCACCATTTTGGCTTCATCTCGCACTCCGATCTGCCTCAGTTCAATACGGGTCCTGAACACTGCAGCCAGGTCTTTTACCAGTTCCCGAAAGTCAACTCTGCCCTCCGCGGTAAAGTAGAAGATAATCTTGGAGTTGTCGAAGGTATACTCCACATCGATTAGGTGCATATCGAGGTTATGGGAGGCGATCTTCTGCCTGCAGATTTCCATCGCTTCCTCTTCTTTCGCCTTATTATCTTGCAGTTTCTTCTTGTCCTCAGGCGTAGCCTTTCGGATCACTTTCTTGAGCGGAGATACTATCTGCTCTTCCGGCACTTCCCTGACTCCAAGAACAACTGTCCCGTATTCAGTGCCTCGAGCTGTTTCCACAATAACCTCGTCACCGGGTTTTAAATCAAGTTCAGCGGGGTCGAAGTAATATATCTTGCCTACCGGCCTGAATCGTATCCCTACAACAGAAACCACATCTATACCTGGTTCAAAAAACCTAATAATTCTTCACACATTGTGCCAATCCTTATTAGGCGGCCTCCCCATGACCAGGTTTTTCGCTCCTTTCGGATTTGATTTGCCTGCCCTTGGGAACAGGCTTCGCGACAGGGAGACCTCGGCCCCGGGAGCCCCACCCGGACGGGAGAACTGCGCAAAACAAGCATCTCCGGCTTACACCTTCATCAATGTTGATTGTTTCGCGAAAAACACTGCCTCCCGCGATCTGTCAGATCCGGCCTACCGGTTTGTCCGACACCGGCTAAACGGGGTCACCTACTCAGCAACGCAAGCTGCTTCAGCTCATGCCAGGCGGAATAAGAAGACTCCTGCCCCAAAAGGTCCAAACCGTTATATACGGGAATCTTTCCGTCCAGCCGCTTGAAAAACTGCCTTACCTTTCGGGACATCCCTTTTCCTTCCCCAGGCAAGGAATTCGCCTTTTGGTTCAGCTTTTCTTTAATGGTTTGGTTTTTTGTTTTAACTCTTTTGTAATGCGTTCTTTAAAACCGCCGGCGGGCTATAACTAATGCGGCGGCAACCGCTCCATGCAATAGCCGATGGTGGCCGGCCGGACCGGCTTTACGCCGACGCCTTCTTTGTAGGCTTTACGGATAATAGCTTCGGTTATCTTCCGGTAGGGGAAGTTAGCCGCCATGCGGTTGAAATTTTTATTGGTGTCCAGCCGGTCTTTCCCGAAGTCCAGGTCTTCTGAGGCGATGGGTTTGCCTAAAGTTTTGGCTATGCCCACCACTACCTTGGCCAACACGCCTATCAGATAAGCACGCCTGAAACTGCAGCTAAAAGCCATTGAATTTCTATAAAGCCTTCGGGTACGACACCTCGAAACCCTCCGGCCAGGGCTCGGGCTGGCCGGCGTATCCTACATTGACCAGGACCACTCCGTCGGGCTTGGTATCCATACCCAGGTAGCCCA
>DYEP01000066.1 GCA_020725675.1 Symbiobacterium sp.
AGAGGCTAAAGATATGTTGTGTTGCCGGACTGTGACATTGTCACCCGTGGCTGGAGCACTTCTTGCCAAACTGCAGCTGTTAATCACTGGGAAAAGTCAGATCAACACTCTCGAGCATACTGGTGGCGGAATCTCCAACGCCCGCAAAAGTCAGATGTACTCTAGAATAGAAGCAAGACTCTCCGGAAGCACGAGGGTAACATATCGTCCAGGCCAATGTTCCTTATCTCTCGCAAACCTACGCAAGAGCACTCGGTCCCTGCTGCACAAGCCGTGCAAGCCGGCTCCAACAACTTCTTAGAACAAAACATTGACTCCACCTAGAATGAAGCCAGCCCGATGCCTATTTTAAAAGGATTTTACTGGAAATAGTTGAAGTAAAGTGCTAATTATGAGTTCGGGAGGGCGAACACGTATGAAAGTACTGATTCTTGGAGCGGCGGGTGACATGGGAAGCAGAGCGGCTAGGGAGCTGCTGTCCATGAACTCAGTCGAATCTGTCACGGTGCTGGATAAGAACGTCGAGTTGGCCACTTCTTTGTTTGCTGACCATCCGAAGGCTACCATCAAGCAATTGGATGTTAAGGATCATGAAAGCCTGGTTGCGGTGATGAAAACACATGATGTGGTAGCATCTGCCGTCGGTCCCTTCTATTTATTCGAACCATTGGCAGTCAGGGCAGCCATAGATGCCAAAGTCAATTACGTAAGCATTTGTGATGATCATGACGCTTGCTCAAGAGTACTTGCTCTTGACGATGAAGCAAAGAAAAACGGGATCTCTGTGGTTACCGGAGCAGGCTGGACACCGGGCATAACGAACATGGCAGTGCGTCATGCAGCAGATGTGCTCGGAGACCTGGAAGAAGTGCATATAGCTTGGGGCGGAAGCGCAGGTGATTCCAAGGGCTACGCAGTTATCCTTCACACAATTCACATCTTTACTGGCATGGTTCCGAGCGTAAAGCGGGGTACGCTCACCCAGGTGCCTGCGGGCAGCGAAGGCGAATTGGTCGAGTTCCCCTCACCTCTTGGCAAAGTCCGTGTGTTCAATGTAGGCCATCCAGAACCTCTAACTATTTCCAAATACCTGCCGAATATAGAATGTGTAACTTTGAAAGGAGGATTGGCTGAAGCTTACCTAACAGTACTCGCCAGGTCCCTGCCACGGTTGGGGCTGACTAATACACCAGGTAAGAAGGCCGCTTTAGGCAGATTGTTCCACGCTATTCTTCCCTTGCTCGAAAGGTTTAGTGACAAGTCTCGCAGTATCTCGGGGTTCCTGGTAAAAGCACGTGCAAAAACAGGCCCCACAGTACATCTAGCGGGTGTAGGACACATGGCCGATCTTACCGGGGTGCCGCTAGCCGTCGTAACCGAAATGGTGGGTAGCGGAATTGTGAGAAGAAAGGGTGTCTTTGCTCCAGAAGCACCAGACGGAGTACCTGCTTCTAGATTCTTTGACGAGCTTGAAAAGCGTGGGATCCGCCTGACTATGTCAGAACGTTAGCCGAGCGGTTATTGGACTTTACTCATTGAAACCACTCTAAACAGAAAAGGCTAGCCGGCATATGCGTGCCGGCTCTGCTTGTCCCACCTTTTTCAAATATACAAAAAAAACATGGAGCGGAAGACGGGATTTGAACCCGCGACCCTCGCC
>DYEP01000067.1 GCA_020725675.1 Symbiobacterium sp.
CTCAGCATCCATGATCCTGGCTTTGTCCACAAGCGCCATGGCATGTCCCTCCTCCGCGCAAAATGGGCCTTCCTGCGTCTGCCGGCAGGAAGGCCCAAATCTAAGGATCATACCTCTCGTATGATGCAGGCTCCTTGCCAGCCTCGCGGGGCTAGCTTAAAGGAGATTATCGCTTTCCATAACTATAGCAGTTACACACAGGCTTGTCAAGGTGTATGGCCCGCTGGCCACTGCACTGTTGCCCTGTGTAATCATGGGCCCGAGTCACGAAACACCCAAGGTCAAGGGCCCCTCCTCCGCCCTGTGTCACTTAGCCTTAGCGGCTCCCGGCTTTACCTTTGCCGCAGCAGCCTGCCGCCGCTGCCTTGCCCGGTCCCACATCCTCCACTCAAGCCATATCGGGCTGGCTATGAATATCGATGAATACGTGCCTGTTACAAGGCCGATGATGAGCGCGAGGCTGAAATCCCTGATGCTCACCCCGCCGAAGAAGTACAGCGCAAGCACGGCGAGGAGCGTCGTCAGCACCGTGTTCAACGATCTTGTCAAAGTCTGAAGTATGCTCTTGTTTGTAAGCTCCTCGAGGGTCTCCTTCTTTCGGAGCCTCAGGTTCTCGCGTATCTTGTCGAAGATGACGATGGTGTCGTTAATGGAGTACCCAATGATCGTCAGCACTGCAGCGATGAACGGACTGTTCACTTGCCTGCCCAAAAGGGCAAAAGCGCCCAGGACGATAATAGTATCGTGGATGAGCGCGAGGATCGCCGCGACGGCGAATCTGAACTCAAACCGCACGGACACATATATGACTATTCCAATGCATGCTATCACAAGGGCCATGAGCGCCCGGCCGAGGAGTTCTCGACCGATGACGGGCTCCACCATCTCAGACTCCACAACGCTCACATTGCCGAACTTCTCCGACAGGGCTGTCGTAACCCGCTGGACTTGCGCGTCGTTAAGCGGTCTTCCCGCGACCTGCGCCCTCACCTGCACGTCGTTAGTTCCACGTATGGGCTGCACCACGGCTTTTCTGAGGTTCATGTCTGCGAGAGAGC
>DYEP01000068.1 GCA_020725675.1 Symbiobacterium sp.
ATTACCTTCCTCCTTGTGGTTGTCCTCGGGTCTAGGTTTCTGATCGATCCTCCTTCTGGGTGGGAGCCTATCGGCTCAAAGGCTGCGAAAGCTGGCAAGAAACAGGACTCCATAGATTTTGAATGGCGGGGAATGCTTACAACACGTCAGTTTTGGATGCTTTGGGTCATGTTTAGTTTCGGTGCCAGTTCCGGCCTCATGGTAATCGGCCACTTGGCTGCGTTCGCAAGAGAGAGTGGGCTTTCAGCGGAGGTGGCGGCACTGGCGGTTGGTGTTTTGGCGGTCCTTAACGGCACTGGCCGTATCGGCTGGGGAGCTATCTCTGATAGAATGGGCAGACTGCAGTGTCTCAGATTGATATTTCTGGTTATGTGCTTGGCGATACTTGCTTTCCCATATCTTGGTTCTGCATTGACGCTCTTGATTGCTGCGGGAACGGTCGGGCTAGGCTTCGGAGGGATTCTCTCGCTGTTCCCCGCTCTGACAGCGGATTATTTCGGTGCCAAGAACGTTGGAGCCAATTATGGTCTTCTTTTTACAGCATATGGCATTGCAGGGGTCGTCGGACCGAGCCTAGGAGCAAGGATCTATGACGCGACCGGCAGTTACTATGCAGCTTTCATTATCATGGCCTGTCTATGCCTTGTGGCGGTAGGCATAAGCGTTCTTACGAAGCCCCCAAAGAGACAAACGTAGAGGATAACCATACCTTGCGCATGGCCTGGCAACGTAATCAATTTGGCTTTTGAACCACAATGTTTACTTCGGTCGTATCCTCCGGTAACAAAGAGCTCTTGTAAAGTCCTAGAATATTGCAGAATTACTAATGATCGCTTTCGCGCAAGAGAATAGGAGGAGGACAAAGACATGGCATCATTGGGTGATCTGTTGAAAGTCGAAGTGCCGAGTGAGATTACGGAGATCTTGTCTGCCTGTCCCGGCTACGTAACAGCCGGCAGCGTAGCCGAGTTGGTCGAGTTGGCCTGCCGCGATGCGACTAATGGCTGGCACGAGGTGGCGTATGAGGTACCAGGCAAGGGCCGAGTTGTCGAGGCGCGGGTATGCCGGGTCCGCAACGGGGTGGCGGCGAACTATGTGGAACCGTACATGCGTCGTCGGGACCCGGATTGCATGGTGATCGCCGACGACCTGCCGACGGACAAACCGCGATTCAAGGACCGTTTCGGCACTGACTTCGATAAACTGAGACAGGCGACCTTTGACTGGCTCAAGACACAAAAACTGGCCATTTACTTTTTCGTGGCCGGGGTGCCCGGCAAGGGGATGGACGCCATGGTTGTGGCTCCGGCTAACGCCGGCTTCTTTGC